>DATFWH010000047.1:0-4360 GCA_035259465.1 Binatia bacterium | reverse complement strand
GTGAGAATTTTGAGCACGAAGCCAAGCGTCGCGTTGACGAGTCCGATAACGACGGCTGCGATCAGCGCGGTGCCGAAGCCGCGAACCTCGAAACCCGGCACGACGTGCGCGACGATGAGGATGCTGAGCGCGCTTAGGAGCCAGTGTAGGTTGAGAACCATGGCGCTACCCTCCGTTGAGGCATTCTAGCGCCGATCGCCTCCGCCCGCAAACTTTTTTCCACCGCCTAGGTATGTTATGAAAACTCAGGGCCGGAGAGGTGACCGAGCGGTTGAAGGTGCACGACTGGAAATCGTGTATGCCGTTAATAGCGGCATCGGGGGTTCGAATCCCCCCCTCTCCGCCATTTCTCACCAGCCGGGCGCCGATTTTTTCTTGATTCTTCGACAGGATCGTCGTACTCTTTTTTCAAGCTCATCGGATTCCGCAGCTCGAAGCGAGCCGGAAGTTCGCTCAGGAGCGCCGGATGTCGATTGCTGATAGCCGGGCCCTGTGCAAGGCGGTCCCGCAAACCCCGTCAGGTCCGGAAGGAAGCAGCGGTAGCGGCTTTACCCCTGTGCCACAGGCAAACCCGGCTGTCAGCAATGGGCACCCGACCGAAAGGCAAAAGTAAAAAGGTAAAAGTAGAATACGCCCGGCCCAGCGGTTTTGCCTTTTTCCTTTTGCCTTTTTACTTTCATTAACATGTCTTATCTCGTTCTCGCGCGAAAATGGCGGCCGCAGACGTTCAAAGACATCGTCGGCCAGGGCCATGTCACGCAGGTCCTGCGCAACGCGATCGGGGCCGGCAGAATCGCTCACGCCTATCTCTTCACGGGCGTTAGAGGGGTCGGCAAGACAACCGCGGCTCGCGTCCTCGCCAAGGCGCTTAACTGCGAGCGCGGACCCGCCGCCGACCCGTGCAACGAATGCTCCCAGTGCGTGGAGATCACCGAAGGCCGCTCGCTCGACGTCTATGAGATCGACGGCGCGTCGAACCGCGGCATAGACGAAGTCCGGCAGATCATCGACAACGTCAAGTATCAGCCCGCCCGCAGCCGCTTCAAAATCTACATCATTGACGAGGTCCACCAAGTCACCAAGGACGCCTTCAACGCTCTGTTGAAGACGCTCGAAGAGCCGCCCGAGTTCGTCAAGTTCATTCTCGCGACCACCGAGCCGCACCGGCTGCCCGAGACGATTCTCTCGCGCTGCCAGCGCTTCGATTTCCGCCGTATTCAGACGCGGGAAACGGTCGAGCGGCTAAAAGAGATCGCGGCGAAGGAGTCGCTTAAAATCTCCGACGGGGCGCTCCTTCTGCTCGCGCGCGAAGCGGAAGGCAGCATGCGCGACGCACAGTCGCTGCTGGAGCAGATGCTCTCCTACGCGGCGCCGGGAAGCGGCGCGCCGATCGACGAGCGCCTGGTGGAGACTATTCTTGGAGTCACGGAGCGCCGCGTGCTCTACGACATGTCCGCGGCGGTGCTTCAGGGCGACGCGAAAAAAGCGGTGGAGATCGTCGCTCAAGTCGTCGATCAGGGAAAGGACGTCACACGGCTTTCGCGCGAGCTCGTCGAGCATTTCCGCAACCTGTTCGTGGCGCGGCTCGCAGGCGGCGGAAGCGACGCGCGGGCGGCGGCCGATGCGCGCGGCCAGCTTTTGGATTTACCGGACCAGGAGATCGCCGAGCTCGAACGGCAGGGGTCGGGAATTTCGGCGGACGCGTTGCTCGACTATTTTAAATTCATCGCCGCCGGGGACGAGGAAGTCGCGCGCTCGCCTTATCCGCGCTTCGCGCTGGAAGCGGCGCTCGTTCGTCTGGCGACGCTATCGGCCGCCGTTCCGATCACCGAGTTGATCGACCGCCTGGACGGTTTGGAAAAGAGACTGTCCGGCGGCGATTCTCCGGCCGCACCGCGCCCGATCGCGCGGCCGGCGGTCGATCCTGTGCCCACAACTTTTCGACCGCCGAGCGCGGCGGCGACTCCCGCCCCAGCGGTAGAGACGCCTCAACCGCCCCGCGCTTCGAGCGGCTCGACGGCCGCCGGGACGCCGTCCGAGCAGTGGCAGAAATTCGTCGCCTTCGTCACGCAGCAGAAAAAGTTTCTCGCGATCCATTTGGAGAACGTCGAGCCGATCGCGCTGCCCCCGGGACCGCTCCAGCTGGGCGTCGAAGGGCGGCATCATCTGACGTATCTGCAGGATCCCGAGAACCTCTCCGCCCTCAAAGAATTCGCCAAACGGTTTTTCTCGGCCGACGTTTCCGTGTCGCTCTCGCTGCTGCAGGAGAAAAGGGCCCAGAACGACGGCGGCGCCGGCACGGGCGGGGACTCGAGCGACGTCGTCAGGGATGCGCTCAGGATCTTCGGCGGCTCCGTCAGGCAGGTCAAGCGGCCGGAGTAAATGAAAGGATTTTTATGTCCAAGGGTATCGGCGGCATGGGAAATCTTTTCAAGCAGGCGCAGGAGATGCAGGCGAAGCTCGCCCGCGTGCAGGAAGAGCTGGCGCATCGCACCGTCGAGGGCTCGTCCGGCGGCGGCATGGTGCGCGTCACCGTCACGGGACAACTGAATCTGGCCTCGATCAAGATCGATCCCGCGGTCGTCAACCCCGACGAGCGCGAGATGCTGGAGGACCTCGTGCTCGCAGCCGTCAACGAGGGCACGCGCCTGGCGCGCGAGATGGCAGCGGAGGAAATGAGCAAGATCACCGGCGGGATGAAAATTCCCGGGCTGACGTAAAAAGTTCTTAACAATGGCAAACTATCCCGCGCCGCTGGCGCGTCTCGTCAAAGAACTATCGAAGCTCCCGGGCATCGGGGAGAAGACCGCCGGCCGTCTTGCGTTTCACCTTCTGAAGGAGAGCAGCGACGAAGTCGAGGCGCTGGCCGAAAGCGTCGCGCGCCTCAAGCGCGAGCTCGGGCTTTGCGCAACCTGCTTCGGCTTGAGCGAGATTGTCCCGGGAAACGGCGACAGGCCGCAATGCGGCATCTGTCGCGACCCGCGCCGCGAGCGGGAAAAGATCTGCGTCGTCGAAGAGCCTTCGGACTTGATGGCGGTGGAAAAGTCGCAGGAATACAAAGGCCTCTACCATGTGCTCCACGGCACGATCTCTCCGCTCGACGGCGTCGGCCCCGACGCGCTCAGAATCAAGGAGTTGCTGGAACGCGTTAACGCCGAAGGCGTGCGCGAGATCATTGTCGCGACCAACCCGACCGTCGATGGCGAGGCGACCGCCCTCTACTTGTCCAAGACGCTAAAGCCGCTCGGCATCATCGTGACGCGGATCGCGCGCGGACTGCCGATGGGCGGCGACCTCGAGTACACCGATGCCGTGACCCTGGGCAAGGCGTTCGAAGGCAGAAGAGAGATCTAACAGGGCCGCCGCCCGACCATCGGCGCCTAGCCCGCCCGCCGGTCACATGAAGTCGCACACGGAATACCTCTGGTTCAATACCAAGCGCGAGCGCGAGTTCGTCAACATTACGGACAAGGCCGCCGAAATTCTAGAGAAGAGCGGCGTGCGTGAAGGGATGATGCTCGTCTCCGCGATGCACATCACCGCCGGCGTGTACGTCAACGACGCAGAGGACGGGCTCATTCAGGATATTCAAGAATGGCTGGAGCGGCTGGCGCCGCGCGGCGACTACCGCCACCACCGAACCGGCGAGACCAACGGCGACGCGCACTTGAAGAACCTGCTCATCGGCCACCAGGTCATCCTGCCGGTCACCGCGGGCCGGCTCGACCTCGGCCCGTGGCAGCAGCTCTACTACGCCGAGTTTGACGGCCGACGCCGCAAGCGGGTTATCGTGAAGGTGATCGGCGAATAGCCGTGAAGGTTCCCGCTCATTACAAGCTGAATAGGGCATTGGTCGCGATCATTGCGTGGGTCGCGAATCGCTTCACCTTCAGATCATCGGACGCGGCGGTCGATTTGCGTCGCGGCAGAATCCGCAAAATTCTCCTAGTGCGGGCGAATTTTCGCCTGGGCGACTCGATTCTCGCATCGGCCGCCGTCGAGCCGTTTCGGCGGTGCTTCGCGCGCGCGAAAATCGATTTTGTCGGCTGGTCCGCGACGCGTTCGCTATTCGAGCTGCTTCCCATCTCGCGCTACTACGGCGTCACGCGACGGTTTCCTCAAGTATGCTGGCATTATTTGTCTCTCGTCCGGCGCCTGCGCCGGCGCCGCTATGATCTTGCGGTGGACCTGAGCTGCTCTCACTCGGCGCTGGGCTCCTTCATCGTCGGTCTTTCCGGCGCTCGCTGGCGGGCCGGCCTGGAGAAGAAAAACGATCGATGGCTGAACGTGCGTCTGACGCGGCCCATGTCCAGAAACAAATACCGAGCACTGCCGGAGTTGCTGGCTCAATTGGATGTGC
>DATFWH010000046.1:0-3692 GCA_035259465.1 Binatia bacterium | reverse complement strand
GTCGAGACCAGGAGGTCCTGCTTGCCGCTTTCGATCTTGGAAATGTTCGCTTGTGCGATGCCCGTCCGGCGGGCAAGCTCGGATTGCGATACGCCCTTGCGGATGCGCTCCAGCCGGATTTGAGATCCGATGGTCAGCATTGCAATAATATAGTATATTCACTATATTATCGCAACCTCGCGGGATGCTGGTGCGGCGTGGTCTAGTACATGTTCGCGCCGCCGTCGACGTTGATCGTCTGGCCGGTGATGAAGTCGCTGTCGTCGGAGGCGAGGAAGACGACGGTGCCGACGAGGTCCTCGGGCTTCTGATCGCGCTGGAAGGAGCGTTTTTTTCTGCGGTCGGCGAGCTGCTCGGGCGTGAGCGTGCCTTCCTGCTGCGGGCTCGAGATCGTGAGCCCGGGCGTGATCGCGTTGACGCAGATGTTGTCTGGGCCCAGCTCGCGCGCGAGCGCGCGCGTGAAGCCGATCACGCCGGCCTTCGACGTCACGTAGTGAAGATAGAAGGGCGTGCCGCCGAGCGCCGTGCCGGATGAGATGTTGATGATCTTGCCTTTGCCCTGGCGCTTCATCGCGGGATAGACCGCCTGCATGCAGAGGAAGAGGCCCTTCACGTTCACCTCCATGACGCGGTCCCACTCCACCTCGTCGATCTCCATGAACGGTTTTTTCTTGATCGCCGAGTAGAGCGCGGCGTTGTTGACGAGAATGTCGATGCGGCCGTAGCGCGCGAGCGTGGCGTCGGCCATCACGCGCGTCTTCTCCGGCGAGGTCACGTCGACGGCGACGGCGATCGCATCGCCGCCGCTCTTTCTGATTTCTTCCGCGACTCTTCCCGCCTCGACATGTTGAATATCGGCGGCGACGACTTTGGCGCCCTCGCGCGCGAGCGCGAGGCAGTAGGCGCGGCCTATGCCGATGCCGCCGCCCGTGACGATCGCGACTTTGTCTTTTAGTCTCATTTTCGAATCTCCCGTAGGGGCGGTTCGCGAACCGCCCCTACATCGAAATCGAAGCCGACGCGCGCTTTGCCGGCCTAGATTTCCAGGCGATAGAAATTCTTCGGGTTGTCGTGGAGGATCATCTTCTTCTCGGCGTCGGTAAGATCCTCGCGCGCGAGAAACTCGGGGATGTCGCGCTTGAACATGTCGGGCAGTCGCTCGTGCGGATAGTCTGACGGCCACATGAGGCAGCGCGGGTTGAACTGGCGCAGCACCTGGATGAGCGCGCGCTCCTCGACCTCGCACGTCGCCCATACCTGGCCGGAGCGGATGTACTCGCTCGGCTTCTTCTTGAGCGCCGGCGCGCCGGCTTTGTGCGGCTTTTCGTACTCCTCGTCCATCCGGTCCATCATGTAGGGTAGCCAGCCCGAGCCGGCTTCCAGATACGCGACGCGGAGCTTGGGGAAGCGCTCGAAGACGCCCTCGTAGATCATGTGCGTGAACTGGATCAGGATCGCGAAGGGATGCTCGAGCGTATGCACCTGAATGAATTTGTCGAAGAAGTCGAAGCCCATGCCGCGGCTCGGCGCGCCGTGCACCACGAGCGGCATGTCCAATCTTTCCGCGGCGCGATAGATCGGGTCGAAATCTTTATGACCGTAGCCCTTGTGCAGGACGGTGACCGCCGGCATGAGGCCGGCGACGAGTCCCAGGTCTTTCGCGCGCTCAAGTTCCTTCGCCGCCTCCTCCGGGACCTGCACCGGCAGCAGCGCGACCGCTTTCAGCCGCGCGCTCTCGCCCGTGTAGCGCGCCGCGACCCAGTTGTTGTAAGCGCGCGCGACGCCGCACGCCCAATTGTGATCCTGAATCAATCCGAGCGCGAGTCCGCCGGTAGGGTAGAGCACGGTCGTGTCCACGCCGAGCTCGTCGAGAAAGCCGAGCCAGCGCGACGCCGGCACGTCGGTCTCTTTGCCTTTCGCGGAAAAACCGCGGTGCCAGCCGTCGAGCGAAGGGAAGAAGCCGTACGTCTCGTTCCGCTTCATCTCGCGGTAGCGGCCTTCGAGAAAGTCGGCCAGCTCGTAATCTTTCTCGAGCACGTGGCCGTCGGCGTCGATGATCGGATAATTCGGCTGCATGAATCTATAGCCCGTAAAGCGCGCGCGCGTTGTCGCTAAGAATTTTCTTTTTGATTTCGGGGGCGACGTCCTGCCGCTCCTTGAAGGTCTTGATTGCGTCGACGTCGCTCGACGTGTCGGTGTGGCCGTAGTCGGTGCCGATGACGAGGCAATCCTCGCCCGCCTGGTCGACGATGTACGAGATGTCGTCCGAGTTCTCGCAGGTGACGAACATGCGGTATTCGCTGATGCCGCGCTCCGGCCATTTCCGCCCGAGCGATTTAAAGCGGTTCTTCGCCTCGTGCACGACCCACGGCACCCACTGCGCGCTCGCCTCGATGAAGCCGATGCGGAGCTTGGGGAAATTCACCAGAACGTCGCTGAGCAGGAGATCGCTGAAGCAGGCGACCGTCGGGATGCGGAATTTATGGAACGCGGCGGCGGTCGCGACGGGATGTTTGACCACGTCGACCATCCAGGAATTGCCGTTGGAGATATGAATCGCGATCGCCAGGTCGAGCCGGCTCGCCTCTTCGTAGATCGGATAGAAATAGGGATCGACGAGCAGCCGGTTGCCCTCGATCGGCCGCATGAGCACGGCGACGGCGCCGTTCGCCTTGCCGAAGCGGATCTGATCGAGCGCGTCGCTCATCGCGAGCGTCGGCGCCATGCACGACCAGCGCAGCCGGCCTTTGCCCTGGCGCCAGATGTCGGCGAGCCAGCGGTTGTAGCTTTTGCACAGCGCGACTTCGACGTCCGGGCGATCGGTCGCGGGCTCGATGAACATCGTGTTGTGCAGCACCTGCACGTCGACGCCGCTGCGGTCCATGTGCTCGAGGCGGAGACCGACGTTGCCCAATTCGCGCACCTCCTGGACGTCGGCGAATTTCCGCCCGGCGAGATCCATGCGCTTCTTGAGCTCGCCCTCGGAAAACGCGGGGAAACGGAATCCGCGCACCTTGCCGTCGATCAGCCAGTATTGCAACTTGACGCCCGCTTCCTCCGGCGTCTCCAGCGGAATCGGCCGGAATTGCCGGTCAGATGGATCCATGTACTCCCAGGTGCGGGCGGACTCTACTACGTGGGCGTCGGCGTCGATGACGGGATGGGGCTCCATCGTCGTTACCCCCTTTCAGGGAATGTCGATTCAATCTAGTTTGCGGCAGTAAGCCGTGTCAAGACGAGGCTTACGGGCGGATCAGCGCCTTGGTGGGATATAGCTCGGGAAACTCGCCGCCGACCGCGCGGATCGCGCGCTCGATCTCGTCGAGCGGAAAGACGTGGCTCACCATCTCCTGGACCGGAAACTTGGTCGCTTCGAGAAGCCGCATCGTCGCCTCGACCGCGTCGTTGTCGGCGGTGAAGGCGCCCTGCACGCGCACTTCCTTCCAGACGATCTTGTCGATCGGCATCGGCGTCAGCGTCTGATCGCCCGTAAGTCCGGCCAGGACCACGGTTCCCTGCCGCCGCGCGCAGTCGACCGAGACGGGAATCGCTTTCGGGCTGCCCGAGACATCGACGACCACGTCTGCCATCGCGCCGCCGGTCTCTTCGCGCACGACGTCGAGCACGTTTTCCTTTTCGACGTCGATCGTGCGGTCGGCGCCGAAGCGGCGCGCGAGCTCGAGCCGGCGCGC
>DATFWH010000045.1:0-2191 GCA_035259465.1 Binatia bacterium | reverse complement strand
GCCAAGACCGTGCTCGACCGCTTCGGCCGCATCGACATTCTGGTCAACAACGCGGCGATCTTCGCGACGATTCCGATGAACCGCGGCGGCATCGAGACGATCGACCCGGCCGAATGGGACCGCATGATGGCGGTGAATCTCAGAGGCGTTTTCTTCTGCTGCCGGGCCGTGCTGCCGACGATGCGCGCGCAGAAATCCGGCAAGATCGTCAACATCGCCTCCGGCACGGTGCTCTCCGGCAGCTTGGGGCGCATCCACTACGTAACCTCCAAGGCGGGAGTCATCGGCTTCACCCGTACCCTCGCGCGCGAGGTCGGCGGCGATAACATCCAGGTCAACTGTATCGCGCCGGGCTCGACGCTCTCCGAAGACAATCCAACCGAGGAGATTCTCCGTATGCGCCAGGCGCCCGTGCAGGGACGATCGCTGAAGCGCGTGCAGAAGCCCGAGGACCTCGTCGGCGCGATGCTTTTTCTCTGCTCGCCGCTGAGCGACTTCATGACCGGACAAACCGTCTCGGTCGACGGCGGTCAGAACTTCCTCTAGGCACAGGCGGCGATGCCACGGCGCGCGCTTTCCGTCCTTGTCCTTGCGGCGGCGATTTTCTTCCTGCCGGCGCTCGCGCCGGCGCAAACGATAAGGCTGAAGACCTCGTACAGCTCGATCACGGCGAACAATAGCCCGGTCTGGCTCGCCAAAGATAAGGGCATATTCGCGAAACATCGCCTCGACGTGCAGATGGTGCTCATCGAAAGCGGGACGACCTCCATTCAAGCGCTGGTCGCCGGCGAGACGCAGATCGCGCAGCTTTCCGGCGGGGTCATTCTGAGCAGCGGCCTCGCCGGCTCGGACGTCGTTTGCATCTCGGGCCTGGAGAACCGCTCGGCTTTCAGTCTCATCGCGCAAAAAGACCTCAAGACCGCCGAGCAGCTGAAAGGCAAGCGTCTCGCGATCTCACGCTTCGGCAGCGCATCGGACCTCGCGGCCCGGCTCATTCTCCAAAAGTTCGGACTCAACGCCGAAAAAGACGTGACGCTGCTTCAGGTGGGCGGCACGAGCACGCGCCTGGCGGCGATGACGAAGGGCGCCGTCGAATCGACCGTGATAACGCCGGAATTTTACATCCTGGCAAAGAAAGCCGGAATGACAACGCTGGCGGATCCGCTGACGGCGAAAATAGATTTTCCGCAGAACACGATCGCCACCTCGCGGGCTATGTTGAAGGCGCAGCCCGAAACGGTGAATTTGTACATGAGGTCGATCGTCGAAGCGATCCACTATTTCAAGACCAACCGCGACGAGACCATCCCCGTGCTCTCGAAATACCTGAAGATCGACGATAAGGACGCGCTCGCCCAGATTTACGATCTCTACAAGAACATCCTCCAGCCTCTGCCGCTTCCGACGCCGGAAGGCATGCAGCTCCTGCTCGGCTGGATGGCGCAGTCGGACCCGCGCGCCAAGGGCGCCAAAGCCGATCAGTTCATCGATAACGGACCGCTGCGGGAAATCGAAAAGAGCGGCTTCGTTACTGCACTGTACCGCTAGCGGCCTCTGTTTTTTGATAAAATCGCAGGCGCCAGTGGTAATTCAGAATGCCGAGGTACTCGTGCGTCGCGTCGGCGATCCTGTCGGCGGCTTCCTCGGCGAGGAGAATTCTGAAAGGGCCGCCGACATAGTTAAAATCGCCCGGGGCCGGAATCGGCACCGGGGCGAGCGACGAGAACGCCAACATGCTGCGCGGCATATGGACCGCCGAGGTGACGAGCAGGTAGCGCTTCCAGCCTTTTTGCCTCACGATCTTTTCGACTTCGATCGCGCTTTCGAACGTGTCGCGCGCCCGCGTCTCGGAAATGATCTGGTCCCTCGGCACGCCCCAGAGAATGAGATAATCGCAGGCGATCTGGTTTTCGTTGTACGGCTGGGTGAGGGGATCGACATGTCCGCCCGAGACGACGATCGGCTTCGGGCGAATGCGATAAAGCCGCCAGGCCTCGTCGAGACGGTGGAACAAGGGGCCGCTCACGGTGGGAAACGGCACCAGACCGCCGGCGGGAATCGTCCCGGCCATGAGAACCACGATCGCGTCGTAAGGCTCGGCGCGCGCGGGGTCGATGAGCGGCGGGTAACGCGACTCGAGGCCGTAGTAGAGTTCTCTTCCCACATAGGGGTTGTGGAGAATGAAAATTCC
>DATFWH010000044.1:0-2592 GCA_035259465.1 Binatia bacterium | reverse complement strand
CATCCACACGCCCCAGCTGAACGGGTAGGCGACAAAGAAGAGGATGATGAACGCCGCCGGCGTCATCAGGAGGTAGGCGAGAAACGCCGGCCTGTCGAGCATCCGGCCCGCAGCCGCCTTTCCGCCGCGGGCGCCGAGCGCCGCGATGCTCTGGGGCTGTCCTGCCATTACGATCCGACGCCGTTTAGGCGGCGTAAATCGATTTGAGCTGCCCTTCGGCCCATTTGAGCGAATCATCCGGAGACATCTTGCCGGTCGCGACGTTGGCCAGCATGTCGATCAGCACGTAGTTCTGCACCACGCGCGCGGCGTTGGCGTCGGCCGGGCCCTTCCAGCCGACGTGCCGCCCTTCGAGCAGGTGATCGCGATAGGGCTTGAGCGCCGGGAACATGTCCCACATGGCGTCCTTCAGATACACCTTGAGCGCCGCGCCGTGATAGGCCTGCGCGCGGCGGAGGTACTTCGTAAGCTGCTCCTTGTCCATGAGCCAGCGGAGAAACTCCTTCGCGGTATCGGCGTTTTTCGAATATTTCGGGATCGCCAGCTGCTGGCTGTAATGGTAGTGAAAGACGCCCGCCGGTCCGGCCGGATTGGCCACATGGCGGATGTCGTTGACGAGCGGCGCGCCTTTTTCGTCGAGCACGACCTGGTTCGAGGCCGTGAGGTAGATGCTCGGCGCGTTGTTCGTCGCGGTGATCGAACCGGATAGAAACGAGCGGTTGTTGCTGCTGTCGTCCCAGCCGGTGCCCGCCGGATCCATCGCGTCGTCCCAGAACGCCTTGAAGAATTTGAGCGCCTCGAGCGCCTGCTTGCCGGCGATAACGACGCGCCCTTTCTCGTCGCGCTCGGCCACGCCGTAGCTCCAGAGAAAGGGATACGTGAAGTCCACCGCGTCGCCGAAGGTGTGGCCGACCGTCTGGCCGATCGGATGGCCGTTGGCCTTCCATTTTTTGCCCTCGCGCCGGAGTTCCTCCCACGTCTTCGGCCACTGGGTCGTGCCGGCGGCTTTCATATAAGATGCGCGGACGACGTAGATGTTCGGCACTACGGTGTGCGGCACGGCGTTGAACTTACCGTCGAGCATGGCGTGGGCCTTGCAGTAATCAATGAAGCCGCCGTACTTGGACTCCAGCGCGCTGCAGATATCGGTGACGTCGACGAGCGAGTCGGCGTATTGGTTCTGCCAGTTGTGGAAGAACTGGATGATGTCGGGGCCCTGGCGGCTCTCGAGCGCTGCCGCGGCGCGCGCGGGGATGTCGTTGGCGTTGATCTGCTCGATCTTGACGTTGACTTTGTTCTGCTTGCCCCATTCATCGCCCTGGCGGACGATCTCGACGTCCGCCGGCGGCGAGAAGTTCTTCCACAACAGGAAGTGGAGCGAGCGCTCCTGAGCGAAGACGGGGGCGCGGCGCGCGGCGAGAATCGCCTCGATGCCGCCGCCGGCCGCCGCCCCGGTTGCGATTCCGGCCAGTTGGATGAAGCGCCTACGGGTGAGACCACGACGATGAGCCATGATTTCCTCCTTCAGGCCGAGAGGCCATTTTACAATTACGGCGGGTTCGGCAAACGATGAACTCTATAAAGACGCTTCGACGATGTCAATGACCCTCTTCCGGCGCCGCGCGGCCTATGCAACGGTCCGCTCGGTGGCGGGATCGAAGAAATGGGTTTGCTCCGGCAGGAAGCTGAGGCGGATTTTGTCATGGCGCTTGACGGGAAAGCTCGACGGAACGCGCGCGACCAGCTGACGGCCGCCGACGAGAGCGTCGAGCAGAATCTCCGAGCCGAGCGGCTCGACGACTTCGACGACTGCGTCGATCGCGCAGGATGCTTCGCCGCCGGGATGGAGGTCCTCGGGGCGGATCCCTAAGGTGAGCGGCGCGCCGTTGTATGAACTGAGGCGCCGCGCCTTCTCGCCCGCGAGTTTGATCGAGACGGCCGGGCTCTCCGCGTAGATCTCGCCGCCGCGCTCGGCGATCGAAACGTCCATGAAATTCATCGCCGGCGAGCCCAAGAAGCCCGCGACGAATTTGTTCTGCGGGCGCGAATAGACTTCGAGCGGCGCGCCGATCTGCTGGATGCTGCCCTGATTCATGACGACGATGCGGTCGCCCAGCGTCATTGCCTCGACCTGATCGTGGGTCACGTAGATCGCGGTCGACTTGAGCCGCTGGTGCAAGCGCTTGAGCTCGACGCGCATCTGCACGCGGAGCTTGGCGTCGAGATTCGACAGCGGCTCGTCGAAAAGGAAGACCTGCGGGTGGCGCACGATCGCGCGCCCGACCGCGACGCGCTGGCGCTGCCCGCCGGAAAGCTGCCGCGGTTTTCTTTCCAGCAGGTCGCGAATGCCTAAAATTTCCGCCGCTTCGCGCACGCGGCTCTGAATTTCGGCGCTCGCGAACTTCCGCATCTTCAAGCCGAACGCCATGTTGTCGAAAACGGTCATGTGGGGGTAGAGGGCATAGTTCTGGAAGACCATGGCGATGTCACGGTCCCTTGGCGGCAGGTCTGTCACCCGTTCCTCGCCGATATAGACCTCGCCCGACGTGGTCTCCTCCAGCCCCGCGATCATGCGCAGCGTCGTGGTTTTGC
>DATFWH010000043.1:0-11137 GCA_035259465.1 Binatia bacterium | reverse complement strand
ATCCAGGCGGCGATCGGGATTCATCAGCTCGCGAAGCTCGACGGTTTCATCGCGCGGCGCACGCGCCTGGCGCGGCGCTACCGGGAAAGTTTCCAAGACGTCGAAGGCGTCCGATTGCTCGGCAGCGTCCCGTACGCGTATAAGCACGCGTGGCATTTGCTCGTCGTCGAGGTCGACGCCGGCAGCCTCGACATCGGCCGCGACGAATTTCTCGACATTCTCAAACAAAGAAACATCGGCGCCGGCGTCCATTTTCCGGCGCTGCACATGCAGCCGTATTACCAAAAAGCCTTCCGCTACCGCGCCGGCGATTTTCCCAACGCCGAGCGCGCCGCGGCGCGCATTCTGTCGCTGCCGCTCTTTCCCGCGATGACCGAAAGCGACGTTGACGACGTCGCCGCGACCGTCGGCGCGATCGTCGCCGACCACCGGCGCGCCTAAACCCCCCTCCGGCCACGGTTTACTCGCCCGCAAACGTCCAGTAGCATTTAGGCACATACCTCGCACTCATTCCGAAGGGGGAACAATCATGCATGGGCGTTTTTTACTGAGCGTGTGTCTCGGCTTGTCTCTATCTGGCTGCGTGGCGTCGCAGATGATAACGAGCCGCGCCGTGGGCTACAACAAGGTCCTCGAGGACACCAACAATCAGATGCTTTTACTCAACGTGGTGCGCGCGCGTTACCGGCACCCGATGTATTTTACCGGCTTCACGCTGATCCGGGGCTCGCAGAGCCTCCAGGTCGGCACCGGCAACATCGCGATACCGTTCGGCGGCGGCTCGCCGAATGTCACGGCGAATCCCAGCGTCAACCTGAACATCAACCCGAGCTACGATGTCGCCGTTTTGGATACAAAGGAATTCATGAGCGGCATCACGACGCCGGTCGACATGAAGACGCTGAAATATTACTGGGACCAGGGCTGGTCGCGGCAGATGTTGCTGTTCCTCTTCGTGCGTAAGATCGAGTTGGGCCAGCGCTGCCTTCTGAACGTCCCGTGGAACGCCGCCGACGAGGGCTGCGAGCCGGGCGTCCCGCGGCTGAACGAATACCTCGACAGGAAGCTCGACATCGTCGAGGACCCCGCGCCGCGTCGGACTCCGGTCGGGCCGCCGATTACCTATGCCAAAGGGCAGGTGCCGGGAGTCGGCGACATCGTCAACGCTTATCAGAACAAGCTCACGCTCGCGAAGGTGAACGATAACGTCTATCAACTCTACTCGGAGAGCAAGGGCTTCGTCTTCCAGTACTGTCCCGACCCCGAGAAGTGCGACCCCAAGAGCCGTCAGCACGTCGCTGTCGCTTCCGACACCGACAGCGCGGACGAAACAAAGCCGAAAATTTATATCCGCTCGCCGGAGGCGGTGCTCTTTTTCTTAGGCGAGCTCGCGCGAGAGGAACTGGAGGGGCGGACGCCGCCGCAGATGCTCGATTCCGGCGGCGAAAAAATTCCGCTGTTCGTCGTGCGCAGTTCCGCGACGCCGCCGGTCTCCGCGGCGCTCAGCGTGCAATACGAAGGGAAGTGGTACTACATTCCCTCGGGCGCCGAGGGCGGGCGCTCCATGCACGTGCTTTCGCTCGTCAATCAAATCCTGAGCTTGCACAAATCGCGCGGCGAATTGCCGGCGACGAGCGCGGTGACGGTGGTGGGCAGGTAAAGGAAAAATACGTCGCCGTTGCTTTCGCGAAGTCGTTACGGCATTCTGGGCGGCGCGAGACGGAGATTTGGGTATCGTGCCAATTAAATTAATAATCGTGCTCGTTGCGCTGCTGGCGCTGGCCGCGGCGGCGCAGGGCGGAGAAGCGAAAGCGCCCGTGGATGTCAATAAACCGGTCGAAAACCCAGCCCTCGTGCGCGCGCTGGAGCGCGCTTCGCACGAGAAATCGACCGCCGCGAAGGAGGCTGTCCTCGGCGAAGTAAGAAAAGCGACCTACCTAGCGGCCATTCTGAGCGACGAATTAAAAACCTCGCCCGGCAAAACCCCTGGCAGCGTCATGATCGAAGCGGGGAGTCTTATCAAGTTCATCGGTTACGAAAAAGACGGCAAAAACTACCTGCCGCTATTTACCGACTGGTACGCCATGAGGGCGTATACAAAACAAGACGTCAACGCCTTCATCCTGCGTGCGCCCGATGCATGGTCGTTTGTGCTTAACGGCAATTTTGCCGGCGTTGTCATCAACCCGGCCGGCAGCGCTTTTACTTTGGAGCGCCCGATGATCGAGTCACTCCAGAAGACGTCGAAGTAGCGCGTCCCACTATTCCCCAGCGCTACGCCGGCGCGGTAGGTGCCGCGTCGGCTTTCTTCGCTTCTTCTAATTGCTTGGCGCTGGCGCCGGCGGCCTTGGCGATCGCGCCGAGCGTGCGGCGCGAGACGACCGAGCGGTTCTTCTTCGCGGTGACGTCGTCGGTCGACGCCTCGGCGTCGCGGTGTTTGATGAGCAGCCACTGGCGGCTGCGCATGCGCACGAGCACCCACGAGCCGCGGAGCTTCTTGCCGTGGAGCTTGAATTTGAGATCGCCTTTTTCGAGCGCGCGGTCGACGTCGTCGATCTCCGGCTCCCAGGTGCCGTTGTCCCAGATCATCACCGTGCCGCCGCCGTACTCGCCCTCGGGGATGACGCCCTCGAATCGATTGTAGTCGATCGGGTGATCCTCGGTCTGCATCGCGAAGCGCTTGACCGACGGATCGAGCGAGGGGCCCTTCGGCACCGCCCAGGAGAGCATGACTCCGTCGTGCTCGAGGCGAAAATCGTAGTGGAGCTGGCTCGCGCGGTGTTTCTGGATGACGAACTCGCGCGCTTTATCCTTCGCGCGGCCGACTTTGCCCGAAGGCTCGGGCGTCACGTCGAAGCGGCGCTTGCGGTTGTATTCGGCGAGCTTCCCGTAGCGCCCGAGATCGGGCTCTTGGTCGCGCGACTTTTTCACGGCGTTTTTCCGTCGAGCTCGAAGGTCGCGATCACCGGCGCGTGGTCGCTGGTGCCGAATTCCCTGTACGCCGCGCACGAGGCGGCTTTCGCCGCCAGCGGCGCGCTGGCAAGCACGTAATCGAGGCGCCAGCCGATGTTGCGCTGGCGCATGTTGCGCCACGGCGGCCACCAGGTGAACAGCTCGTCGTTGTCGGGGTCGAGCGCGCGGCCGACGTCGACCAGGCCGAGGGCGAGGATGCGCTCAAACCATTGCCGCTCGTCCGGCCGCTGGCCGATGACGTTGGGGTTGCGCTCCTTCGGGTGCACGTCGCGTTCCGCGCGCGCGATATTGATGTCGCCGCAGATGACGAGCCGCTGTCCGCGCTCGTGCGCGTCTTTGATAAAGCCTTCCATCCGGCCCAAAAAATTCATCTTCGCGGGAAAGTCCTTGCCGCCGTTAGGCACGTAGACCGACGTGAAGATCACGCCGTCGAGCTCGACGGTGACGATGCGGCTCTCGTAATCGAACGCGGGATGGACGAACTGCGGCGCGTTTTTAAAAGACTCGCACCGGACGTGCAGCCCGACGCCCGAGTAGGCTTTCTCGCCGTGCCAGTAGCAGCGGTAGCCCTGGAGTTCGCAGATCGATTGCGGCACCTGCGCCTGCGGCGCTTTGATCTCCTGCAGGCAAACGACGTCGGGCTGCTCGCGCTCGATCCACTCGCGGAACTGCGCCTCGCGCGCGCGAATGCCGTTGACGTTCCAGGTGGCGATCTTAAGTCTCGGCATGAGCTCTTCGCTCAGAAAATTATAGAGGCGTGGTGGCGAAACTTCAAAGCGACCAGCCGGCGGCTGCGCTTATCACACGCTGTCGATCCGTGCTTTGGGAAAAAATGTTTGCATTAGCTTCAGGAACTCTCGCATCGCGCCGTGGAGATATTTGTCGCGGCGGTAGACCAGGCATGAATAGCTGCGCAGATGAAGTCCCTTCACCTTGAAAGTCTTGAGCGATTTCTCCTTCAGCTCTTTAGCCACAAGAAGCCTCGACAATAGAGACACGCCGAGGCCGAGCTGGGCGAGCTTTTTCTCCAGGTCGAAGCTCAGCACCTCGACCGCGACGTTCATCGACACGCCGCGCTCGGCGAAGCGGCCGGCGAGATAGCGTCGGTAAAGGCAGCCCTCGTGGTTCAAGATAAGCGGCAGCTTAGCGAACTCATCGAAGGTCAGCTCACCCTTTTTCACGCGCGCGTCCCGCGACGAAGCGACGAAGACGGTCTCGGCGGTGTCGAGGGCGAAGCAGGCCAACTGGGAACTATCGTCCGGCTTGGGGCTCGTCAGAACCACCAGCCCCAAGTCCACATCGTGCGAGCCAACGCGATCTAGCACTACGGGAGACCAGCCGGTCTCAACGGAGAGTGAAACCTGGGGATATTTCCTCCTGTAGGCCTCGATCAATCCGGGCAGCAGATAGGCCGCGGCCGTATGCGAGGCGCCGATCGAGAGGCGCCCGGTCCTTAGTTCTTTCAAGTCGGCGACTTCATCACGGGCGACGCGCACGATCTGCGACAACCGGTTCGCATGCTTCAAGAGCGTCGCTCCGGCCAGCGTCAGCTGCGCCGTGCGGCCGCCGCGCTCAAAAAGCCGCTCGCCCAACTCGGTCTCCAGCGCGCGGATTTGCTTGCTGACCGCCGGCTGCGAGAGGTGGAGCGATTGGGCGGCGCGCCGGAAACTCTTCAGGGTCGAGATGGTTTGGACGGTGAGGAGCTGATCGAGCGTCATGACTTATTACTAATAGTTATCGGTTTTATGAAAAAATACCATTTGGATTATATGCCTCCGCGGCTCAAAATCAAGTATGGAGAAGTGAACGCCGCGAGCTTTGAGCCCCCGGCGAGATGGAGGGTCGACATGCCGCATACTGCAGATAACGCCCAGAAAATTCGATCCGACGACGATGGAAGCGGAGGCGCAGCCTTTGTGAAGAATACCGCATCGACGATGGCAGTGCTGGCGCTCATCGCTGTCGGTTTGCTGATCGTGTGGATCGGCACGCCGATGATACGGGGCAGCCGGGACGAACAATGGAAGGCACTTTTCGCCGAAGGCGAGCGGGCGCGGGAGAGCGGCGATCGCTACCGGGCGCTGGAAATGTATATGCATTCAGCGCGCATCGCCTCATCGATTGACGATTGGCGTGGGGAACTCAAAATAGCCTGCGGGCTGGAAAAGCTCGGCACGACGGAAGGGCCGAGCCTCAACGGCTTCAACGTGATCGCAAGCGCGATGGACTCTGCCGAGCGGCAGAAGAGTGCCGAGGGTATGAAGGCCGTCGCCGACGCCTTCACGTCGCTCGGCGCGACTTACGCGTCGTTCGCCCTGTCGCGCGTTCGCGAAGATTGGCCGGAAAGCGGCGCGAACGCCGAGCAACAGAAATCCGCGGCTCCGATCCCACCGGGCCGCTGACCGCTCTGGAAGGGAGGTCGAAAAAATGCACGCGACGGAATTGACGGCGCGACTTGGGCTCGAAGGCCCGCTGATCCAGGCGCCCATGGCCGGCGGCGCGGCGACGCCGGAGCTCGCCGCCGCAGCCTCCAACGCGGGGGCTCTAGGTTCGCTCGGCGGCGCCTATCTCAATCCGGCCGAGCTGGAGAAAGTGATCCGGAAAACCGCCCAGCTCACCTCGCGGCCGTTCGCCGTCAATCTATTCGCGCCCGCGTCGGAGCCTGCATTGAGCGAGCCTCAGATTCAAGTCGCTGTCGCCGCTACGCGGCCTTACAGGCGCGAGCTCGATCTGCCCGATCCGGCGCTCAGGCCGCCTTTTTGCCCGAAGTTCGAGGAGCAATTCGCCGTCGTTCTGAACGAGCGGCCCGCGGTTTTCAGCTTTACCTTCGGCTTGATCAACCGCCAGCTCCTGGGCGAATGCCGCAAGCGCGGCATCGCGACCATCGGCAGCGCGACGACGCTCGAAGAGGCGCTGGCGCTGGAAGAGAGCGGCGTTGACGCTGTCGTCGCCCAGGGCGCGGAAGCGGGAGCGCATCGCGCGACGTTTTCTCCCGTGCCGGACGATCCCATGATCGGCCTGGCGGCGCTGGTTCCAATGTTGGCGGCGAAGCTTCGCGTCCCGGTAATCGCGGCGGGGGGCATTATGAACGGCAACGGCATCGTCGCGGCTCTCGCCTTCGGCGCCGAGGCGGCACAGCTCGGCACGGCCTTTCTCTCCTGCGACGAATCCGGCATCTCGGCACCCTATCGCGCCGCGCTGCTCGATCCCAAGTGCGGCGCGACCCGTCTCACTCGCGCGTTTTCGGGCCGCTGGGCGCGCGGCCTGCCCAACCGGTTCATGCTCGAAATGGCCGGCAAAGAAGAGACGATTCTTCCGTTCCCCGCGCAGAACGCGTTCACGCAGGACATTCGCAAGAAGGCCGCGGAGGCCGGGTCGCCCGATTATTTGTCGCTGTGGGCGGGACAAGGGGTCGGATTGCTCAGGCCCATGAGAGCGCGCGCGCTGGTTGAAACGCTTTTCCGCGAGACTTCGGAATCGATCGACGCGGCGGCGCGCCACCGGGACTGGGTTCGACTTCCTAGCGCTTGAAGGGGCGCAGAGTCACAGGCGTTTCGGCTTCAGTTTTAATTTCATGAGTGAGATTGCGCCCCGGCCGCGCGCCTGCGCCTTCGGCGCCGGGCAGATCGTCGGCACGCTCGCGGTGAGCTACACGGCGGGGGCCCGCGGCGACTTTTCGGCGCCGCTGCTGGCCGCAGCGGCGATACTGGCCGGGAGCGCGGGTGCCCGGATGCGCCGCCGCATTCCCTGACTTTCTTATTTATTTCTTACCGCGCTCCGCAGCCTGGACCGCCGCCCACAGCTTCGGCGCGGTGTAAGGCATGTCGATGTGATCGATGCCGAGCGGCGCGAGCGCGTCCATGACCGCGTTCGCGATGCACGGCGGTGCGCCGTTCGTCCCCGCCTCGCCGACGCCTTTGACGCCCATGGGGTTGAACGGGTTCGGCGTCACGGTCTCGCCGAGCGTCAGCGTCGGCATGCTCGTCGCGTGCGGCACGGCGTAATTCACCAGCGTGCCTGTCAGGACCTCGCCGTCCTCGCCGTACTGCATCTGTTCGAGAAACGCCTCGCCCAATCCTTGAGCGACGCCTCCGTGAATCTGTCCTTCGACGATCATCGGATTGATGATCACGCCGCAGTCGTCGACCAGCACGAGCTTTTCGATCTTCGTCTCGCCGGTGTCGCGGTCGATCTTGACGAGCGCGACGTGCGCGCCGAAGCCCCAGGCCTCGCGCTTGGGATCGAAAAACACCGTTTCTTGGAGGCCCGGGTCCATGCCTTTCGGCAAGCGGCCGTAGGCGGCGCCGGCGATCTGCCGCCAGGTGGCTCTTTTCTCCGGCACGCCGGCGACCGCGAAGCCGCCGTCGGCCGGCACGATGTCCTCGAGCGAAGCTTCCATCAAATGCGCCGCGATGCGGCGCGCCTTGTCGCTGACTTTCTCGATCGCGAGCGCGAGGGCGCCGCCGCCCATGACGGCGCTGCGGCTTCCGAAGGTGCCGACGCCCTGCTGGACCGCCATCGTGTCGCCGTGGCGGATCGCCACGTGCTCCATGCCGACGCGCATCTTATCCGCCACAACCTGAGCGAACATGGTCTCGTGGCCCTGGCCGTGCGAGCTCGATCCGGTCAGCACGGTGATCTCGCCGGTGCGCTCGACGCGCACCGTGCCGCTCTCGAAACCCGCGCCGCCGCTCGGCTCGACGAACGTCGAGACGCCGACGCCGGCGAGCTCGCCGCGCTTGCGCGCCGCGTCGCGCTCGCGGATGAGCCGGTCGTAATCGGAGAGCTTTATCGCTTCGTCGAGGGCCCTCTCGTATTCGCCGGAATCGTACTCGACGCCGGTCGCCGTCTTGTAGGGGAATTGCTCCGGGCGAATGAAGTTCTTCCGCCGGATCTCCAGCCGGTCGATGCCTAAATCGCGCGCCGCCTTGTCGACCAGCCGCTCGATGTTGAGCACCGACTCTGGCCGCCCCGCGCCGCGGTACGGCCCCGTCGAGACCGTATTTGTGAAAACCGCCAGCACTTCGACGAAGACATTGCGGATTTGGTAGCAGCCCGGGGCCATAGCCATCATGCGCTGCGGCGGGCCGGCGGTGTTCGAGCAGAGATATGCGCCCAGGTTCGCGACGACGCGAACCTTCAGTCCCAGCATCGTCCCGTCGCGCTTGAGCGCCAGCTCGGACGTCATCGCCTGGTCGCGCCCCTGGATGACGGTCAGAAAGTCGTCGCTCCGCGTCGCGGTCCACTTGACCGGCCGGCGGAGCTTGAGCGCGCAGTAGGACGCCAGCGTGTATTCGCGGTAGAGCGGTCCCTTGCTGCCGAAGCCGCCGCCCACGTCGGGCGCGATCACGCGGATGCGGTGCTCGGGGAACTTGAGCGCGGTCGCGAGGTCGGCGCGCACGCGGTGCGGCGACTGCGTCGAGAGCCAGACGGTCAGGTCGCCGTTCGGCTCGGGCTTTGCGGCGGCCGCGCGCGGCTCGATCGCCATCGCGACCTGCCGCGGGCTCGCGATGTGCATCTTGACGATGTGATCGGCTTCGGCGAACGCCTTGTCCACGTCGCCGCCCTTGTTCACTGCGCGGTAGCAGATATTCGTATCCAGCTCTTCGCGCGCGATGGGAGCGCCGGGCTCGACCGCGTTTTCCCCGTTGACGACCGCGGGCAGCGGGTCGTATTCCACTTCGATCGCGTTCGCCGCGTCGACCGCCTGGGCGCGCGTCTGCGCCACGACGGCGGCGACCGGCGCGCCCACAGCGTGCACCGCGCCGCGCGCGAGCGCCGGATGCGGCGGAATCTTCTGCCCGGGAATCATCACCGGCGACGGAACGTTGATATCGATGTCCGCGCCGGTGAGCACCAGCTCGACGCCGGGCATCTTACGCGCGGCCTCGGTGTTGATCGAGGTGATCTTCGCGTGCGGATAGGGGCTGCGCGAAAGGGCCAGGTAAACTGCGCCGGGAAGTTGCACGTCGTCGACGTAGCAGCCTCTGCCGGTGGCGAGCACTGGGTCTTCGACTCTGAGGACGGATGCGCCGATCAGGCCGGCGGGAGCGTGTTGTGTCGTCATAGGCTTTATCTTTGATTTTGCGGATGACTCGTTTCGACTTTGAAGCCCGACGCCTGCGCGAGTGCGCGCTGGGTGAGCACCGTCGCGATGTGGCGCTTGTAATCCGCGCTCGCGTAAATGTCGTCATCCGGGTCGGACCCTTCGGCCGCTTTGGCCGAAGCGTCTACGATGGATTCCAGCGTGAGTGACTTGCCGCGCAATGCCGTTTCGGTCCCGGCGGCGCGAAACGGTTTTCCGCCCAGGCCGCCGAGCGCGACGCGCGCATCGATGGATTTGCCCGAGCCGTCGCGCCGCACGAGCGCGCCGGAGCTCACCACGACATAGCCCGACGCGGGGTTGGCGAGCTTGTGATACGCCGTGCCGGCATCGGACGGCGGCAGCGGCACGCGGATCTCCGTTAGGATCTCGTTTTGTCCCAGCGCGGTCGTGTAAAAATCGACGAAGAAATCATCGACAGAAATCGTTCGCTTGCCGGAAGGGGAGACCACGGCGAACGAAGCATTGAGCGCCGTGAGAACGACGGGAAAGTCCGCCGCCGGGTCGGCGTGAGCGCAGCTGCCGCCGATCGTGCCACGGTTGCGGACCTGCACGTCGCCGATCACGCCGGCGGCGGCGGCGAGCGCGGGAATGCGCTGCCGCACTAAATCGGAGGCGGCGATGTCGGCGTGTACTGTGAGCGCGCCGATCGCGAGCGCGTCGCCGTCGACGCGGACGCCGCGGAGGCCCTGAACCGTGCCGAGGTCGATCAGCGTGCGCGGTGACGCGAGGCGAAGCTTCATTGCCGGGATGAGGCTGTGGCCGCCAGCGAGCAGCTTCGCGTCCTCGCCGTGCTGGGCGAGCAGCTCCAGCGCCTCGTCGACGGAGCGCGCCGCGACGTATCCGAAGTTAGCGGGAAACATCGCCGCCCTCCGCTTTCTGCCCGCCCCGCATCCTCTTGGCGGCCCATTTGACCGATTCCACGATATTGACGTAGCCGGTGCAGCGGCAGAGATTGCCGTCGAGCGCGTGCTTGATCTCTTCCGCGGTCGGATTCGGGTTGTTCTTGAGCAGGTACACCGACGACATGATCATGCCCGGCGTGCAGTAGCCGCATTGCAGGCCGTGCTTCTGGCGAAATCCTTCCTGCACCGGATGGAGCTCGTCGCCGTGCGCGAGCCCCTCGATCGTCGTGATTTCCGCGCCGTTCGCCTGCACGGCGAGAATCGTGCAGGACTTCACCGCGCGCCCGTTCAGATGAATCGTGCATGCGCCGCACTGGCTCGTGTCGCAGCCGACGTGCGTGCCGGTGAGTCCGAGCCGGTCGCGCAAAAAATAAACCAACAGCTCGCGCGGCTCGACGGCGGCGTCGTGCCGGACATTGTTGATGGTAAGGCTTATCGCCACGCGCTCAGCGTTCATTCCTCGTCCTTCCCCTCACATTGTTAATTTTTTGTTGCTTTTTGACTAATACACATACTTCGCTCCCGTCCTCAAGGCCCGCCGCGCGCGGTTTTTTGTCGCGCGAATTGACTGAGCGCGAGCGCCGTGTTACGAACCAACGAATTCATTTGCCGAGGCGAAACAATCGTGAAGACGCTTAAATTCGAAGAGCTCAAGTCGCTCGATTTAGCGAAATGCAGGACGGTCGGCGATATCGTCGACGCGATGAAGTACTGCGCCTTCGGCGCGCGCATGCTCGGCGAGGTCGCGCGCACGATTCACACGATGATCGAATCGAAGGACAAGCCCGTGCTGATTTACGACGGACTCGACGATTCGCCGCTCGCTGAGCTGCTCGACGAATTCGTCGCGCGCGGCTGGTTCAAAAAAGTTGTGCGGCCGTCGGATTACGCGCGCGAGAAAAAGCGCGGCGGGAACGCCGTCGTCGTCGGCGCCTTCTCGGAGAGAGACGCCGAGGCGATCCATAAAAAGCCCGCGCGGGCGCTCTTTATCAATCCGTTCGACATGGCGCGGCCGGGACAGATCCGAGACGGATTTTTCCCCGACGCGGTCTTCGCCGACCCGCGCTTCGTCATGCCGGTGATCGACGCCGCGCTCGTCGAATGGACGGGCGGCAAGGCGACGTCCACGAGCCAGCTCGTGGTGCGGCTCGCGCGC
>DATFWH010000042.1:0-4619 GCA_035259465.1 Binatia bacterium | reverse complement strand
CGGTGTCATGCCGCAGACGGTCGAGGCGATCAACCACGCGCGCGCGGCGCAGGTCCCCATCATCGTCGCGATCAACAAAATCGACCGCCCGGATGCCAACCTCGAGCGCGTCAAGCGCGGCCTGATGGAGCACGGCCTCGTTGCGGAAGAATGGGGCGGCGACGCGATTTTCGTCCCGGTCTCCGCCAAGACCAAAGAAGGCATTCCGCAGCTCCTCGAAATGATTCTGCTCCAGGCCGATGTTCTCGAGCTGCGCGCCAATCCCGACAAGCTCGCGCGCGGGACGATCGTCGAAGCGAAGCTCGACCGCGGCCGCGGTCCGGTCGCCACCGTGCTCGTCCAGGAAGGCACGCTGCACGTCGGCGACGCCTTCGTCTGCGGCGTTTTTACCGGCCGCGTGCGCGCCATGATCGACGATCGCGGGCGCAAGATCGAAGACGCCTCGCCCGCGCTGCCGGTCGAGATTTTAGGACTCCAGGGCGTGCCGCAGGCGGGCGATTCGTTCGTCACGCTCACCGACGAGGCCAAGGCGCGGCAAATCGCCGAGTATCGGCAGAGCAAACAGCGCGAATCCGATCTCGTCAAGACGAGCAAAGTCTCGCTCGAGGAGCTCTACGATCAGATCAAGACCGGCGACGTCAAGGAGTTGCGCGCCGTGCTCAAGGCGGATGTGCAAGGCTCGGTCGAAGCGCTGACTGCGGCGATGACCCGTCTTTCGACCAACGAGGTGCGGCTCAACGTGCTGCACGGCTCGGTCGGCGGCATCACCGAGAGCGATATTCTGCTCGCAGCGGCGTCCAACGCGATCGTCATCGGCTTCAACGTCCGTCCCGAAGTCAAGGCGGCCAATCTCGCGCAGCAGGAAGGCGTCGACGTGCGGCTTTACAGCATTATTTACGAGGTGACCAACGACATCAAAGCCGCGATGGAGGGCTTGCTCGAGCCCACTTACAGAGAACAGGTCCACGGCCGCGTCGAAGTGCGCGAGGTCTTTAACATCCGCGGCGTCGGCGCCGTAGCCGGCTGCTACGTCACGGACGGAAAGATCCAGCGCGGCTACCTCATTCGCCTTTTGCGCGATCAGGTCGTGGTCCACGAAGGAAAGCTCGCGAGCCTCAAGCGCTTCAAGGACGACGTACGCGAGGTCGCGTCCGGCTACGAATGCGGCCTCAGCCTGGAAAACTTTCAAGACATCAAGAAGGGCGACACGATCGAAGCTTACGAAAGGGTCGCGGTCCTCCGCCGCATTACCCCAACGCCGGGCGGACGCGAGAGCCGGGCTTCGGCGGGTGAGGGCCGATAGGCAGGCACAACCCCTCTTCCGAGAATTCCCCGATGGTCGTCGGGGTGCTGAAGCTCAGCTTAATTCTCGCCGAGAACCACTCTCTCAAAGGCAAACGCGGGGTCCTCAAGCGCGTGCAGGCGCGGGTCGCGCACCAATTCAACGTCTCGGTCGCGGAATGCGGCGATCAGGACTTGTGGCAGACGGCGCTGCTCGGCTTCGCCGCCGTCGGCAGCAGCCGTAACATCGTCGAGGCGACGTTGAACAAGATCGTCGAGTTCGTCGACGGGCTCGGCCTCGCGCAGGTGGGCGACTCCGACACCGAGATATTTTACTGCTGATGGTTCTTTTATGGATTACAAGCGCTCCGACCGGGTGGGCGATCTGCTACTCGAAATCATTTCACAATTACTTGTCAAAGAAGTGAGCGATCCGCGCATCGGCGCGGTGACGCTCACCGGGGCCGAGGTAAGCCCGGATCTCCGCCACGCGAAGATTTATTTCAACGTCCTCACCGGCAGCGCCGGCAAGGCGGAGGCCGTCGCCGGCTTGAAGAGCGCCGCGGGCTTCATCCGCGGCCGGGCGGGCAAAGCGCTCAAGCTCCGCGTCGTCCCGACGCTTGAATTCGTCTACGACGACAGCGAGGAGCGCGCGCGGCGCATCGACAGTCTGCTGCGGCAGACGAAAGACGATCATTGATGTTGCTTGCCCGTCGGCCGCTTTGACACCCACGTGACGGGAATCCCGAATAAGCCTTTCTCAGGTCTCGAGCGGCGGATCGCCGCCGCGGTATTCATCGGGCTCACCGCGCTCGTGCTCGCGACGCAGGCGCGGAACGTCGAGTTCGCGCCGAATCCGGACGGCTGGGTATCGTCCCACGGGCTGGCGATCGCCAGCCACGCCGACGCGGCGAGCGGCTTCGTGGGCTACAGCCTGCGCTTTGTGGACGCCGCCGGCAAGCCGCACTACGAGTATTTCGATCGCAACCCCGTTTTCTTCAGCGTCGCGCTCAATCTGCTCCTCCGGCAAGGACATACCCTCGCCGATAAAATTTATATCGCCCGGCAGGCGATGAACGTCGTTTTTCTCGCGACGCTCGCCGCGGCCTTTCTCCTCGTGCGCGAGCTCGCCGGCGACAGCCGGGTAGCGGCCGGGGCCGCGCTGCTCACGTTCTCGGGCTGGTATCTGATGTTTTATAAGGACATGATCCATTTCGACCAGCCCGGGCTCTTTGGCCTTGTCTTGGTGCTGCTGGCGATCGTCCGGTATCAAAGAACCGGAGGTCGAAAAATATTGTATATCTCGGCGCTCGCCGCGATCAGCTTCGGGCGCGGGGTCGTCGCGCTTTCTCTGCTGGCGCTCTGGGCCGCGGTCGATTACGTAACCGCGCTCGCCGCCGAATGGGCGAATCCGGTTTCGGCCACGATGCGGTGGTTTAAACGGGAGCCGGTAAAAGTTTTCGCCGCCGCCGCCGTGCTCGCCGCGCTGTATATCGGCTACAATGTCGCCGCCGAAGCCGGTCTCTGCGGCGTTGCATGGCGCGATACGAGCATCGTCGACAGCGCCGCGCGGCGCTCCGGGCTCGCCGTCGCCGGCTCCGAGCCGTCGAGCCGGTGGGGCAATTATCTTCCCGCGGTAGCGCGGCGGATCGTCAAATCAGCCATGCCGTATGTTTTTGACGGCGCAACAAGCATCAAGCTCGACCGCGCCGCATTCCGCGGCGCGTTTCCGTTCATCGCCGGGTCGGCGTTGTTGATGCTCGGCGCGTTTCTTTGGCGCCTTCCGTCCGCCGATCGGCCGCTGTATTTCCTGCTGATTTTCTCCTGGGTCCCGTGGTTCGTCCTTATGCGGCGCCATCCGGCGCCCGAGGTCCACGACTACACGTCGATCTATTTCGCCGGGGCGCTGCTCGCGGCGTTCGCCGCGTTGTTCGGACGGATTCGCGGCGCAATCCGCAGCGCGGCGGTCGCTTTGACGCTGGCGGTTTTCGTCGCGTCGAACATGAGCGCGAACGCGGCGCATTCCAAGGTCTCCGCGCTGGAATCATACACCGCCGACTTTGCCGCTATCCTGAGGCACGTCCAGCCCGGGGACGTTATCTACGTCGACGGAGATCGGAAGGAGCTCATCCCGACCCGCCCGTATGCGCTCGGGTTTTATCTGAGCGGGCAGGCGATCGGTCCAGCGGAGCGCGCGAGTTACGCGATAAGCCGCGATCGGAATTTCGCTCCCGGAAATCTCACGCCGGAAAATGGAGCCGTGTTCCTATTTCCAATGCAGCGAGCGGCCGAGCAGTCCCGCTGATCGCCGCGGATGCGCCGATGGCCGCCGCAACCGTCGCGCCGCACGCCCCAAAAGCTTGGCGCAGGTCCGGCGGCAGATGCTCACGAATGGCCGCAGATCGTCGCGCGCAAACCATGCGGCTTCTCGGATACCAGAATAGGCGCGAATCCAGTCGCGCGGCGTGACAGCGCCGTCGCGAAAATAATTCCAGCTCGATACGATATCCGCGTCTTCCAGCAGCCACTTGCGGCCGGGAACAATTCGGCTGTCGGGCACCTGTTGTCCCGTGAGATCCAGATATGCGGCTCGCGCGACGTCCAACTCTCCCGAGCCGACGAATAACCGGAACGTCGCTCCCAGCCTGGGGTTGGAGTCGAGGAGCTTGTACGAGCCGTCGCGGAAATCGTAACGGTATCCGATGTCGAGTATGCCTTTGTACCCTGTCGCTTTGACGAGTCTTTCCGTCTGATCGCGAACCGCCTCGTTCGGCAGGCATATCCCTAACGCGGTCATTCCCATGTAGACCGGCGTCTGATGGATTTTTTTCCCCGTGATGCCGAACAGACATTGCGAACGCTCGTCAAAATAGCCGTTGAACATCCACACGGAATCGTCGCCGCCCGGGATATAATCTTGCAGCATCATCGTGGGATTCGACGGATCTTCCATGGCGTCGTAGAGCGCGAGGAGAGCTTCGGGCGTGCGGGCGATGCCCATCTTTTTGCCCGCGCGGCGGGACACGGCGATGTTGTCGGAGGCCTTCAACATAACGGGAAAGTGCGCGGTTTTGATGAACTCGACCACGTCGCCTCGGCATGCAGGGAAAGACGTTTCTGTCGTCGGAATCCCGTGTCGCCGGGCCAGAAAGTACATCTCGCGTTTGTTGTAGAGCGAGCGGACGAGTGGAAGCGGATTGTCGGGAAAAGCGAAGGACGTTCGCAGCCGGCATCCGTTCTCCGCCACGAACAGCGCGGTCTCATCGTTCGTGGCGAGCAGCATGGGGCGTCCACCGATGCGGCGGGCGACGGATTTAAGAAAATCGACGGAGGCCGCC
>DATFWH010000041.1:0-4414 GCA_035259465.1 Binatia bacterium | reverse complement strand
CGACGCTGACGCCGCGGAGACGCAGCCTGTGCGCGGCGGGAAACGCCCAGTTGCGGCCGGCGTCGCCGACCCAGACGAGGAAAAGCGCCGGCCTCGGCGCCTGCCGCAGCTCGCGCATCGACAGCAGCAGCACCAGCCTCTCCATGCCCATGGCGAATCCGACGCCGGGCGTCGGCGGGCCGCCGAGATCGGCGACCAAGCCGTCGTAGCGCCCGCCGGCGGCGACCGCGTTCTGCGCGCCGAGCTGCGTACTCGTCCATTCGAACGTGGTGCGGCAGTAATAATCAAGCCCGCGCACCATGCGCGGATTGAGCTTATAGGACACCTCGCTTTGCCGCAGCAGGCTCTGCACGGTGTCGAAGTGCTCGCTGCACGCCTGGCATAAATAGTCGAGGATCGACGGCGCGTCGCGCGTCGCCTCGATGCAGGACGGCTCCTTACAGTCGAGAACGCGCAGCGGGTTGCGCTCCATCCGACGGCGGCAGTTCTCGCACAGCCGGTCGGCGCGCCCGCGGAGAAACGCGAGCAGCTTCTCGCGATACACCGGCCGGCATTGTACGCATCCCAAAGAGTTGAGCTCGAGCGTCACGCCTTCGACGCCGATGCGGCGGAAAAAATCGCTCAACAGGAGCAGAAGCTCGGCGTCGATGAGCGCATCCGCGCGCCCCAAAACTTCCGCGCCGATCTGATAGAACTGGCGCTGCCTGCCCTTTTGCGGCCGCTCGCGGCGGAACATCGGGCCGGAGTAGAAAAGCTTCCGCACCGGCTCGACCTGGTACATCTCCGATTCGACGTAGGCGCGTACGACCCCGGCCGTGCCTTCGGGGCGGAGCGTCAGGCGCGACGCCTTCGTGTCCTGGCCGGTGAAGGTGTACATCTCCTTCTCGACGATGTCGGTGGTCTCGCCGAGCGAGCGGCTGAAGAGCTCGGTCTTTTCGACGATCGGAATGCGGATCTCGGAAAAATTATAAGCGCCGAAGACCTCGCGCGCCTTCTCTTCGATAAACTGCCAGATTTCGACTTCGCCGGGCAGAATGTCGACGAAGCCCTTGATGGAAGTAATCTTCATGTCCAGACCGATACAATCGAATCCATAGAGGATATAGAAGTCGGCGCGCCCGCGCAAGCAAATCGCGCGTGCGACGCCCCAACCGGCGTGACGGTCTTCGGGGATTTTCTCGCGGTTCTAGAGCGGCAGCTTGTAAAACCGCTCGGCGTTGCGATAGAGCACCGCGTTTTTGTCGTCTCCGGTGATCTCATCGCTTTCCAGCAGCTCTTCGATATCGTGCTTGCAGCTCGCGTTGGTGACCTCGTGCGGAAAATCCGACGAGTAAATGAAGGGCTGGTTGCCGACGATCTTGATCGCAAACGGCATCGTCAGCTCCTCGGTCTCGCAGCCAATGAAAATTCGCCCTTCTTTGATTTTGCGAATTATATATTTTTTGGGATCTTCCTCCTCGCGCACGCCGAAGACGCCTTGGGGGATATGCTGGAAATGCGTCTCGTGCGATGCGTGGAGCCGCTCGAGCGCGAGCAGCAGCCAGGCGACCCCGCCTTCGAGCCAGGCGACGCGCAGCCGCGGGAAGCGGTCGAGGATGCCGTTATAGACGATGTCGGCGAAATTCACAGTGAGGCCCCAAGGATGCCCCAACGCGTGCACCGGCACGTACATGTTCAGATGGTCGAGGCCGAAGCGGTCGTGACAGCCGCCATGGATCGCGAGACAGCAGCCCAGCCTGTCGGCTTCGGCGTAGACCGGCCAGTAAGCTTTCGCACCAAGCGGATACGCGAGGCCGTTCGACGGCATCATGGCGCCGAGCATGCCGAGCTCGGTAACGGCGCGGCGCAGTTCTTTCGCCGCTTCTTCGGGATCCTGCATCGGGATCAGCGCCATGCCTTTGAAGCGCGGGTTAAACTGCAAATAGGTTTCGTAAAGCCAATCGTTATACGCCCGCGACGCCTCGACGGCGGCGTCGAGGCTTACGATCTTGCCGTACGAAAGCGCCACGGTCGGATAGAGGACGGTCCATTCGATGCCGACGTCGTCGAGAAACTCGACCCAGCCCTTCGGCCCGACGGGAGAGCGACCGTCGCGCTGTGGCGGCGTCTCGACGGCGCGTCCGGTGTGCAGATGATCCAACGGAGGATAGAGCACTCCCCTTTTGCGGAAGATTTCCCTGTATGGCGAGCTCATGTGATTGATGATCGCCGCCTGGTCTTCGATGATGTGGCCGTCGCCGTCGATGATCCGCTGGCTTGCCATGAAACGTCCTCCTCGGCCCGCCGTTGTTTCGGCGAGTCCTCATGTTATAAACCCAGTCTGTTCCGCGGTTCAAGCCGCGTGCGGAGGTGTTCTCATGGAACCGGTAAACATTTTCGACTTCGAGGCGATCGCGCGCGAGCGCCTGCCGAAAGAGGAATACGATTACATCGCCGGCGGCGCGACCGACGAGCTTTCCGTCGAGCGGAACCGCCGGGCTTTCGAATCGTGGGCGCTCAGGCCGCGGGTGCTGCGCGACGTGAGCCGGCTGAATCTTTCGACGACCGTGCTCGGCACGAAAGTCGATCTTCCTGTGCTGATCGCGCCGTGCGGCGGACACAAGAAGGCACACCCCGACGGGGAATTCGCCACGTTCAGAGCCGCGGCGTCGCGCGGCACCATCCTCGCGGTCAGCGCGAACTCCTCCACGTCTTTCGAGGATCTCGCTGAGGCGGCATCCGGGGCCTTGTGGGTTCAGCTTTATCCTTTTCGCGACAAAGAAATGCTTACCGACTGGCTTCGGCGCGCGAAGCGCGCCGGCTACAAGGCGGTGTGCGTGACACTCGACTCCCAGTGGCCGCCGAAGCGCGAGCGCAACATTCGAAACAATTACAAGCGAATCCGCGGCGTCAATTACCCGCCGGCCGGCGGCGCCGCCGGCGCGCCGCGGCCCGGCGCGCGCGCGGGCGAAGGCTCGGACCCCGCGGCGACCTGGGAAGATCTCCACTGGATCAAGGCGGCGACGGATATTCCCGTCGTCGCCAAGGGAATCATGACCGGCGAGGACGTCGAGGCCTGCGTGGATGCCGGAGTCGACGCGGTGATCGTCTCGAACCATGGCGGCCGCCATCTCGACAATACGCTGGCGACGATCGAGGTTCTTCCCGAAGCCGTCGCCGCAGCCAAAGGACGTGTTCAGGTACTCCTCGACGGCGGCATACGCCGCGGCGCCGACGTCGTGAAAGCGATCGCGCTCGGCGCGCGCGCGGTGTTCATCGGCCGGCCGCTCTTCTGGGGGCTCGCCGCCGACGGCGAGCGCGGCGTCGCGCGCGTGCTCGATATATTGAAGGAAGAGATCGAGATCACGATGGCGAAGTGCGGGCGGCCCACAATCGCCGACATCGACGCGAGCGTCGTCGTGAAAGCGCCGCGTTTGTAATTCAGCGGTTGATTTTACTCCGCGCTGCATAATGGGTTATTCTGCCTGCGTGGAGACCGAAGCGCGCGGCGTGCCGCTCGTACCGCATACGAAAAATCGCGAGGACGCTGCCTTAGCCATAGAGACTCGGGCTTTGCGCACGGAAGCCGCAATCGCGTTTACCTACACCTTGCGGGGAGATCTCGCGCGCTTGCGCATCCCGCCGCCGCTGAAGCCCGTCAGAACGGATGAGCTCTGGCGCCATACGTGTTTCGAGGCCTTTGTCTCGCCTGCCGGCGCACGGGCATATTACGAGTTCAACTTCGCTCCCTCCTGTGAATGGGCGATGTACTGTTTCCGCGATTATAGAGACCGTGCGCCGCTGGAACTGGAATATGTGTCCGCGCCTCGGATCACGGTTCGCCGCGGCACGGATCTGTTGCAACTCGACGCCATCGTCGAGGTTCATGCGCTTGCGTTGCTCGATCCCGCCCAGCCGCTTAAAATCGGCCTCGCCGCGGTGTTGGAAGACGAAACCGGCGCCGTCGGATATTGGGCCTTGCGCCACCCGCTCGGCAAGCCGGATTTTCATCACGCGGACAACTTCGCGCTCGAGCTGGCGCGCGCGAACGGAGCCGGAACATGAAATTCGGCATCGATCGCCTGCTCGAAGACCGCGAGTTAAGAAAACCCCTCGAGGGAAAGCGCCTCGCGCTGCTCGCGCACCCGGCCTCGGTCACCGCCGACCTCGTTCATTCGCTCGATGCGCTCGCGGCCTTGGACGACATCCGTCTCGCCGCCGCGTTCGGACCGCAGCACGGCCTCCGCGGAGAGAAGCAGGACAACATGATCGAGTCGGCCGATTACGAGGATCCCGTACACCGGGTTCCCATCTTCAGCCTCTACGGCAAGGTCCGTCGTCCCAGCGCCTCGATGATGGACAGTTTCGATGTGTTGCTCGTCGATTTGCAGGATGTCGGCTGCCGCGTCTACACTTTCCTGACGACGCTGCGCTA
>DATFWH010000040.1:0-3585 GCA_035259465.1 Binatia bacterium | reverse complement strand
CGCGCCCAGATGAATTCCGTGCTGCCGCCGCCTACGTCGACCACAAGCACCTCGGGCGCGTCGATCTTCAGTCCCTTGCGTACGGATAGGTAGGAGTAGGCGGCCTCCTCCGCGCCCGACAAAACTCGAAGGTCAAGTTTCAACTCGCGTTTCAGCCGCTCGGTGAAGGTTTTGGCGTTAACCGCGTCCCGCAAGGCGCTCGTGCCTACCGCCGCGACTTCTGCGACGCCGGACTGCCGACAGACACGCATGAAATCGCGCAGGACCGCGAGCGCACGCTCCATCCCGGCGCTCGACAAAGAGCGCGTTTGATCGACGCCTCGCCCCAGCCGTGCGATTTCGCTGCGATCGGTGATCACGGTGAACGTGCCGTCTTCGGCGACGTCGGCGACCAGCATCAGTATCGTATTGGTTCCGACGTCGATGGCGGCAAACCTGGACATAGCGAGAAACAGTTTCCAGTTTCACCTGTCCGGATGCAAGTCGAGAAAATACCTAATGGCTTTGAACTTTCACGGCCTGAGACGCAAGGCGCTCCCCGACCTCGGCAAGCCAGGCTTCGATATCGGCGAGGGCGCGCTCGAACATGAGCTCTTTCTTGAGCTTCTTGGGCGGCGGCGGCAAAAGCGGCGGCATGATCCCGAAATTGACATTCATCGGCTGGAAGTCTTTGCGCTCCGGATCGGTAATGTAAGCGAGCAGCGACCCCAGTGCGGTCGTCGCGGGCGGCGCGACGGCGGCCTCGCGGCGCACGAGCCGCGCGGCGTTGATGCCTGCGAGAAGCCCCGACGCCGCCGACTCGATGTACCCCTCGACGCCGGTGATCTGCCCGGCGAAGAAGATATCCGGCCGAGAGCGCCACTGAAGCGTCGGGCTGAGCTGCCGCGGCGCGTCGATGAACGTGTTGCGATGGAGGCTGCCGAAGCGGACAAACTCGGCATGCGCGAGACCGGGAACCAGCGCGAAGACGCGCCTCTGCTCGGGATAGGTCATTTTGGTCTGGAAGCCGACCATGTTGTAAAGCGTTCGCTCGCGGTTCTCCTGGCGCAGCTGGACGACGGCGTAGGGGCGCTTTCCGGATCGCGGATCGGTCAAGCCGGTGGGACGCATCGGCCCGAACGCTAGCGTGTCGCGCCCGCGCCGCGCCATCTCCTCGATCGGAAGACAGCCCTCGAAATAGCGCAGGTCCTCGAAATCGTGCGCCGGCACTTTTTCCGCCGCGAGCAAGGCCTCGATGAACACGTAATACTCCTCGCGCGTGAACGGCAGATTGATGTAGTCGTCGCCGCCGCGGTCGTAGCGCGAAGCGGAAAAAGCGATCGACTTGTCGATCGATTCCGCCGTGACGATCGGCGAGATCGCATCGTAATAATAAAGCTGGCGCGCGCCGAGGAGCTCTTCGAGCGAGCGCGACAGCGCGGGCGAAGTCAATGGACCGGAAGCGACGACGGTGATTCCATCGCGGGGGATCGTTTCCACCTCGGCGCGCACGACCCTCGCTCCCGGCAGCGATTCGATCTCGGAGGAAACGGTTGCGGCGAAACGCTCGCGATCGACCGCCAGTGCGCTGCCCGCCGGCACGCGGCAGGCTTCGGCGGCTCTGATGATCAGCGAATCGAGCCGCCGCATCTCCTCTTTCAAAAGACCCGCGGCGTTGGTCAGCGCCGCGGAGCGGAGCGAGTTGCTGCATACGAGCTCGGCCAGATGCGAGGTCGCGTGCGCTTCAGTCGCGCGCTGCGGACGCATCTCGTAAAGCTCTATCGCGACGCCGCGGCGCGCGAGCTGCCACGCCGCTTCGCAGCCGGCGAGGCCGCCGCCGATGATGCGGACGGGGGAATGCATGGCAAGAGAATACAGAAGATAGAATATAGGGCTTAGAATGGGAAGGGAAAGAAGATTCTTGCGGCTTCTGGATTCTAGATTCTGAATCTAGCTTCTAGATTCCATCTTCGAAGGCTCGCCTTCGACCGGCATGTCCATCTTGAACTTATAGCCACAGTCCTTTTTGTGGCACTGCCGCACGCGGCCCGCGCGCTTGGTGATCTTCTCGACCGTAATAGGGAAGCCGCACTGCGGACACGCTTCCGCGACCGGCTTGTCCCACACAGCGAACTTGCAGTCCGGATAGCGCTCGCAGCTGTAGAATAATTTCCCGCGGCGCGATTTTCTTTGCTGCAGGTTTCCCTGCTTGCACTCCGGGCATTGCACGCCGGTGTCGACGGGCTTCTCCAGCCCGCGGATGTTCTTGCATTCGGGATAGCCGCTGCAGCCGAGAAAACGTCCGTACTTGCCCCAGCGGAGCACCATCGGCCGGCCGCACTGTTCGCACGTCTCGTTGACCTCTTCTTCCTTGGCGACCTCGACCTCGCCGTTCTCGCCGCGTGTAAAGTTTTTGGTGTTCTTGCACTCGGGGTACTGCGGGCAGGCGAGGAACTCGCCGTTGCGGCCCCATTTGATCACCATCATCGAGCCGCACTTCTCGCATGCGATGTCGGTCGGCACCTCCTGCCGCTTGACGTCGCGCATCTCCTTGTCGGCCTTTTTAAGGTCGCGCGCGAAGGAAGTGTAGAAACGCTTCATCGCCTTCTGCCAGTCCTGCTTCCCCTCCTCGACCTTGTCGAGAACGTCCTCCATGCCGGCGGTGAACTTGACGTTGAGAATATCCGGGAAGGCGTCGACGAGAAGATCGGTTACGAGAAAGCCGAGCTCGGTCGGCGCGAGCGTGCGGCGCTCGTCGAGCGTTATGTACTCGCGGTTCAGGATATTCGAGACGATGCTCGCATACGTCGACGGCCGGCCGATGCCGTCTTCTTCCAACTCTTTAATCAGGGTCGCCTGCGTGAAGCGCGGCGGCGGCTGCGTGAAATGCTGGCGCGGCTCGAGGCCGAGGAGCCTGAGCGCGTCGCCGGGCCGGAGATCCGGGAGCGTCGCCTCCTGTTCGTCGTCCTCGTCGTCGCGTCCTTCGGTATAAACGCGAATGAAGCCATCGAACTTGAGTTGCTGTCCAGTGGCGCGAAACAGCGCATCGCCGACCTGGATGTCGAAGCCGGTCTGGTCGTAGACGGCCGGGCCCATCTGACTCGCCACAAAGCGCGCCCAGATGAGCGAGTAGAGCGCGAAGTCTTCGCGCCTGAGAAAGCGCCGGACGCGCTCCGGCGGATATTCCATCGACGTCGGGCGGATCGCTTCGTGCGCGTCCTGGGCGCTTTTCTTCGAGCGGTAGACGTTGGGCTTCTCCGGCACATACGGCTTGCCGTATTGTCCCTCGACGAAGCGGCGCACGTCGGCGATCGCGTCATTGGAGACGCGCGTCGAATCGGTCCGCATGTACGTGATCAGGCCGACCGAGCCCTCGTCGCCGAGTTCGACGCCTTCGTAGAGACGCTGCGCGATCTGCATCGTGCGCTGCGGCTGGAAGCCGAGTTTGCGCGACGCCTCCTGCTGGAGCTTGCTCGTAACGAAAGGCGGCGTCGGGAAGCGGCGACGCTCCTTTTTCTCGACGTCGGTGATCGTCCACGATTGGCCTTCGAGCCCCGTGGTGATCTCGCGCATCGCCGCTTCGTTCTCGATGCGCTTGTCCTTGTT
>DATFWH010000039.1:0-5294 GCA_035259465.1 Binatia bacterium | reverse complement strand
GGCAGCTTCCCCGGAACGCACGCGCTCTCGATGGGCATGCTCGGCATGCACGGCTCCTACTGGAGCAACATGGCGATGCACCACGCCGACCTGCTCATCGCCGTCGGCGCGCGGTTCGACGACCGCGTCACCGGCAAGCTCGCGGATTTCAGCCCGGTCGCGCGCGTGGTGCACATCGACATCGACCCCACCTCGATCAAAAAGAACGTGCATGCGCACATCCCGATCGTCGGCGACGTGCGCACGGTCGTCAAGCAGCTGAACATCATTCTCCGCTCGCTCGACGGCAACGTGAACGAGCGCAAACAGCAGCTGAAGCCGTGGCACAACCAGATCGAGGAATGGAAGCGCGCGCATCCGTTCAAGTACGAGCAAGACGATAAAGCGATCAAGCCGCAGTACGTGATCGAAAAGCTCTTCGAGATGACGCACAACGACGGCATCGTCGCGACCGACGTCGGCCAGCACCAGATGTGGGCGGCGCAGTACTTCAAAGGCAAGAAGCCGCGCACGTTCATCACCTCCGGCGGACTCGGCACGATGGGCTTCGGCTTTCCCGCGGCGCTCGGCGCGCAGCGCGCCTACCCTGACAAGCTCGTCATGTGTATCACCAGCGAAGGCAGCTTCCAGATGAACCTTCAAGAGCTCGCGACCGCGGTCATCTACAAGCTCCCGGTCAAGATCGTGATGTTGAACAACGGCTTTCACGGCATGGTGCGGCAATGGCAGGACCTTTTCTACGAGGGCCGCTACGCCTCCAGCGTCCTCGGCAAGGTGCCGGATTTCATCAAGCTCGGCGAAGCCTACGGCATTCCCGGCTGGCGCGCCGAGAAGCCCGCCGAAGTCGAATCGGTCATTCGCGAAGGCCTCAAGTACAAGGGCCCTGCGATCATGGACTTCCAAGTCTATCCGTTCGAGAACTGCTACCCGATGATTCCCGCGGGCGGCGCGCAGCACGAGATGGTGCTGGAAGACCCGCCGGATTTGAGGACCAAAGGCGGCGGTTCGAAGAAGATGGAAGCCGACGACGAAGGCGTACTTCCCGCCTAGCCCGATAATCGCAGCATCATTGCCCGTCCGCCCGCGCAGCTAGGGCGGAAGATTAACCATTAACCGGCAAAAACCATGGAACATATCATATCGGTTCTGGTCGAAAACAAGTTCGGCGTGCTCGCGCGCGTGGCGGGGCTCTTCAGCGCGCGTGGCTACAACATCGAGAGCCTGTCGGTCGCGCCGACGCTCGACCCCGAGACGTCGATGATCACCATCGTCACCATCGGCGACGACAAGATCGTCGAGCAGATCATCAAGCAGCTCAACAAAGTGGTCGAGGTGCTGAAGGTGACGGATCTAACGGAAACGAGCCATCTCGACCGCGAGACCGCGCTCATCAAGATCAACACCAACACGAAGCCGGAGCACCGCGACGAAGCGATCCGCATCTGCGATATCTTCCGCGCGAAGATCGTCGATTCTTCGCCGACGACTTACACGATCGAGATCACCGGCGACGTCGAAAAGGTGGAAGCGCTGATCAACCTTTTGAAGCCGCTCGGCATCAAGGAATTGATCCGCACCGGCCGCATCGCGATTTCCCGCGAGATCGCCAAAGTCGCCAGCCGGCCCCAAGCCGTAAAAGCCTAAGCGGATAAGAACCATGCGCCGGCTTGAGGCCTTTTCTCAAGTCTGCAATCAGCGAACCGTCGGTTTGACTTGGTCGTCGGGCCGAAGCTATCCTACGTAATCTGGAGGAACGCCATGCAAGTTTATTATGACCGCGACGCGGATCTGAATCAGTTACGTCGCAAGAAGGTTGCCGTGCTGGGGTACGGCAGCCAGGGGCACGCGCACGCGCTGAATCTGAAAGACTCCGGCATCGAAGTCGCCGTCGGCTTGCGCAAGGGCAGCACCTCGTGGCCCAAGGCGGAGCGCGCCGGGCTCAAGGTCATGGACACCGCCGAGGCGGCGAAATGGGGCGACATCGTCATGATACTTCTCCCCGACGAGCTGCAAGGCGAAGCGTACGAAAAAGAGATCAAGCCCGGCCTCAAGGACGGCAACTATCTCGCCTTCGGCCACGGCTTCAACATTCATTTCAAGAAGGTCGTTCCGCCGAAGGGCGTGAACGTCTTCATGGTCGCGCCGAAAGGGCCCGGGCACCTCGTCCGCAGCGAGTTCGAGAAAGGCCGCGGCGTGCCGTGCCTCCTCGCCGTCCATCAGGACCCCAGCGGGGACACGACTAAAGTAGGGCTCGCCTACGCCAGCGCGCTCGGCGGCGCGCGGGCGGCGGTCATCGAGACGACGTTCAAAGACGAGACGGAAACCGATCTTTTCGGCGAGCAGTCGGTGCTGTGCGGCGGCCTTTGCGAGTTGATCGAGGCCGGTTATGAGACGCTGGTGGCCGCCGGCTATCCACCGGAGATGGCTTACTTCGAGTGCTGTCACGAGGTGAAGCTCATCGTCGATCTCATTTACGAAGGCGGACTCGCCAACATGCGCTACTCGATCAGCAACACGGCCGAGTACGGCGACCTCACGCGCGGCAAAAAAGTCATCGGTCCCGAGGTCCGCGAGGCTATGAAGAAGATCCTGTCCGACATTCAGTCGGGAAAGTTCGCCGATGAATGGATCGGCGAATGCAAAGCAGGCCAGCCGAAGTTCAAGGAACTCCGCAAGCAGGCGGCCAATCATCCGATCGAGCAGGTCGGCGCGAAGCTCCGCGCGATGATGCCCTGGCTGGCGCAGAACCGGTTGGTGGATAAATCCAGGAACTAGAGCGGTCAGCTTTCAGCCGTCAGCATTCAGCGGATCTGATTTTGGCTGAAAGCTGACCGCTGATGTTCATGAAAATCGCCAAAGAAGGCTATCCGGTCATCGCGATCCCGGCGCTCTTGACGATCATCGCCCTGCTGCTGGGATGGAAGTGGGCGGCGGCGGTATTTGTTATCGTGACGCTCGCCGTCGCCGCGTTTTTTCGCGATCCCGAGCGTATACCCCCGCTCGGCAACGATCTGATCCTATCGCCTGCGGACGGCAAAGTCGTGGAGATACGGCCCATCGAAGGCGCCGCCGACGGTCCAGGCGCGCGGCTCAGCATCTTTATGTCGCCGCTCGACGTTCACGTGAACCGCGCGCCGGTATCCGGCACGGTCGAGAAGATTGAATATCAAAAAGGCTGCTTCATGCCGGCTTACAGGGAGGACTGCTCCGAGAATAACGAGCGGAACGCGCTCACGCTCGTCGGTTCCGACGGCCTGCCCGTAAAACTGGTTCAGATCGCCGGAATCATGGCGCGGCGCATCATATGCCGGGTAAAGCCGGGGGATGCCTTGGAAGCGGGGGAAAGATTCGGTATAATTATGTTCGGCTCTCGAGTCGATGTTTATATTCCAGCCGGCGCCGAGATCGTCGTCGGCGAAGGGGTTCACGTGACCGGCGGAGAGAGCGTTTTAGCCAGAAAAAGCATATGAGCGACGGCAACGACCCACATAACTTCGGCCCGCAGGAGGACCGGCTCGTACGGGCGAAGGTCCGGCTTCTGCCGCGAAGGTCAAAGCCGCGCATGCCGCTCAAGCAGCGCGTCCACCAGCGGAAAGCGCAGCTCAAGCGCGGCGTTTACATTATTCCGAGCCTCTTTACGACGGGCAATCTCATCTGCGGTTTCTTCTCGCTGATCTCCACCTTCAACGGAGAATATTTTCAAGCCGCTCTCTTCATCATTTTCGCCAATATTCTGGACGGCCTCGACGGCCTCGTCGCGCGCGTCACCAAGACCACGAGCCAATTCGGCGTCGAGCTCGACTCGCTCGCGGACCTCGTATCGTTCGGCCTCGCGCCTGCGGTTCTCGTGTATTACTGGGCGCTCGTACCGTGGGGCACCTGGGGCTGGCTCGCCGCGTGTCTCTACGCAGTCTGCGGAGCGCTGCGGCTCGCGCGCTTCAACGTGCAGGTGAAGAACGTCGAAAAGAGCCATTTCGTCGGGCTCCCGATTCCGGCCGCGGCGGAGATGATTGTCGCCACGATCGTAATGTATTATTTTCTCGGCGGCGAAGGCGCCGCGCACAAGCAGATCATTCTGCTTCTCGTTATCTACGCGCTCGGCGCTCTCATGGTGAGCAACATCCGCTATTTCAGCTTCAAGCAGTTCGCGCTCAAAAGAAAATATCCCGACTGGCTGCTGCTGTCGGCTATTCTATTCATTATCGTCTGCATCGCGGCGCCGGAGATCATGTTTTTTTCATGTTTTCTCTTGTATACTCTCTCCGGCCCTCTCTTGTGGCTCCTAACGTACTATAAACGGCGACGGGAGAAGAGAGGGGAACCGCTGGCAGCTCTGCCGTAGTTCCCTTCTCCAAGATCGATTCAAAGCTCCCGTGGGCAGCCGAGCCGCGGGAGCTTTTTAGTTTATGAAGGAGCGAGCCATGGACAACGGAATAGTACAGATTTTCGACACCACGCTGAGGGACGGCGAGCAGTCGCCGGGCGCGAGCATGAACGCGGGCGAAAAGCTCGTGATTGCGCGGCAGCTGGAGAAACTGGGCGTCGACGTCATCGAGGCGGGCTTTGCCGCCTCGTCCGACGGCGATTTCGAGTCGGTCGAGCGCATCGCGCAGGAGGTCGAGCGCCCGATCGTCTTAAGCCTTGCGCGCGCACAGGAAGGCGACATCAAGCGGGCGCTGAAGGCGGTCGAGAGGGCGAAGCATCCCGGCATTCACATTTTCATCGCGACCTCGGATATTCATCTCAAGCACAAGCTGCGCATGTCGCGCGACGAGGTGCTCGACGCCGCCGTCGCGGCTGTAAGCTTCGCGAAGAAACACATCGACTACATCGAATTTTCCGCCGAGGACGCGTCTCGGAGCGAGCGCGAATTCCTCGCGCAGGTCTTCGGCGAGGTTATCCGCGCCGGCGCCAAGACGCTGAACGTGCCCGACACGACCGGCTACGCGATTCCCACGGAGTTCGGCGCTCTCGTGAAGTATCTTGTCGAGCACACCGAGGGCGGCGATCAAGTAATTTGGAGCGCGCACTGCCATAACGACCTCGGTCTCGCGACGGCGAACTCGCTCGCCGCGGTCGCCAACGGCGCGCGGCAGATCGAATGCACCGTCAACGGCATCGGCGAGCGCGCGGGCAACACCTCGCTCGAAGAGGTCGTGATGGCCCTCAAGACGCGAAAAAATTACCTCAATCTCGACACGCGCATCGTCACCGAGCAGATCTACCCGAGCTCGCGGCTGCTGTCGCAGATCACCGGCATTCCGATCCCGATCAACAAGCCGATCGTCGGCGAC
>DATFWH010000038.1:0-6945 GCA_035259465.1 Binatia bacterium | reverse complement strand
TCGCTCCGGGCTCGCTGGTCATCCTGCACAGCACGATCCTCCCCGAAACCACGCGCCGGGTCGCCGCAGAGGCGGCGGCGCGGAACGTCCATGTGATCGACGCCTGCATGCTCGGCGTGCCACGCGCGGTACGCAGCGGACAGTTAAAGTTTCTCGTCGGCGGACCGGAGGAAATCGCCGAGCGCGCGCGCGTCCATCTGCTCAGAATGGGCAAGCAGGTGATTCATATGGGACCGGTCGGCGCCGGCAACGCGGCGAAGCTGATCAAAAATCTCACTTCGGGCGCCGAGACCTTGATGATGCACGAGGCGCTGCAGCTCGGCGAGGCGGCGGGGCTTCGCTTCCCGCAGGTCCTCGAGATGCTCCAGGAAGTCGAATCGGAGCGTCTGTTGGACCGCTGGCAGACGATCTTCGATCCCGCCGCCGACAAACCGACGCCGCGCCTCGGGCATAATGTGTTTCAGAAAGACATCCCGCTCGCCGGCGCGCTCGCGGAAAAACTCGGCGTCAAGCTGCCGATCGTCAAGCAGCTCGCCGCCGCGGCGAAGCGCTTGTCGAAGCCCAAGCGCAAGTCTTAGGAGGAACTACCATGGCAAGAATCCGCCACATCGCGCTGTTGACGAAAGATCCGCCGAAGCTGGCGGATTTTTACCGGAACTCGTTCGGCATGAAGGAAGTCGCGCGGAGCGGGGAGAAGCGGGACGCGATCTATCTGTCCGACGGCCACATCAACCTCGCGATCCTGCCGGCGCGCGGCCGGCCGGAAGGTATCTATCACTTCGGCTTCGAGGTCGAGAACGTCGAGGCGGCGACGCGGCACGCGATCGAAGCCGGCGCGACGAAAGGCACCGAGGCGCTGCCGCGCGACGGCCGCTTCGCCGAAGGATTCATCCGCGATCCGGTCGGAACGCGCGTGGACCTCTCGCTCGGCTGGAAGATTTGACGGTCCGCGCGTGAAAATCAGCCTGTTTACCGAGATCCAGTGCCCTCCGGGCGCAGCCGCGGCGGAGCGCGTCGATGAATTTCTCGAGCAGGCCGAGCTCGCCGATAAGCTTGGCTTCCGCGGGTTTTGGATCGCCGAGATACACTGCCAGCCGGCTTTCTCGCAGCTTTCGTCGCCCTACGTCGTCCTCGGCGCCGCGGCGGCGCGCACCAAGCGGCTGCGTCTCGGCGTCGCCGTCAATACCTTGCCGGTCCATCATCCCGTGCAGATCGCCGAGTCCGCGGCGACGCTCGACCTCGTGTCACACGGACGCATGGATTTCGCGGCCGGCGGCGGACATCCGCACAGCCGCGTGTACGAATGCTTCGGGGTCGATCACCAGATGACGCACGATATCGTCGAGGAATGCTTGCAGGTCATCCGCGCGGCGTGGACGCAGCCGACTCTCTCGTTCGAAGGCCGATTTTTCCAAGTGCCGGGCGTAGTCGTCAATCCGAAGCCGCTCCAGAATCCGCCGCCGCCGTTTTATATGGCCGCGAGCTCCGCCGAAGGCGTCGAAGTGGCGGCGCGCGCCGGAGTGAATCTCTTCCTTCCTATCCATACGCGCACGCGCGCGCAGATCGTCGAGCTGGCGGAAGGCTACTGGAGCGGCCTGGAAAAGTCCGGCCATCGCCGCGCCGAGCGCGAACTGGGATTGCTGGTGCCGATGCACATCGCGGCGACCGCAGCCGATGCGCGCGAGCGCTCCCGCGGCGGTATCATGAGTTATTACCGGACAATCGGCGATATGCGCGCCGCATACATCGAGTGGCTGCAGAGCCGGAACGAGCCGCTGCCGCCGCGCCTTTTGAAAACGGCGACGGGCGAGCTCACGTTCGAACGCGTCTGCGAGGAGCACGCGGTGATCGGCGACAGCGCGTCGGCTGTCTCGTCGCTGCGGGAATGGATGGGAGCGACCGGCGCGGTGCATCTGCTTGCGTGGATGAACATCGGCAGCGTCCCGCACCGACACGTCGTCGAGTCGATGGAGCGCTTCGCGCGCGACGTCATGCCGCGTCTCGGCGTCTGATGAGGATATAAGCATGCGCGTGAAAAGACTCGCCGCGGCGATTTTTTTACTCACGGCGCTCGCCGCTTGCGATACCTACTACAAGCTCGCCGCGACCAAGATCCGCGATATCATCGACCACCCGCGGGATTACGAGAACAAAGACGTGACCGTCTACGGCACGGTTACCGGCTCCTCATCGCTCGTCTTTGTCAAGTTTTTCGAGCTTCAGGACGACACCGGCTCGATCAAGATCGTCACCAACCGGGTGCTGCCCCAGAACGGAGAGAAAATTCGCGTAAAGGGGCGGATGGAGTCGATCGAGTTCGGCCTGCAGCGCACAATCGTGCTGCGCGAAATTCCGAACCAAAACGAATCGCGCCCGCCGCCTTAACCGCGCGCGTCGACCTCGAGACGGCCGTCCTTCAGCGTCAGGCGCTGCCCGGAAAGCTCCATTCCTGCTTCCGCCGCCAGGATGAATCTATTGCCCGCGGACTCGGGACCGGGCATGCGCCGCCGCACTTCCTCGGGCGCGTCCTCGGTCGCGATCGCGCCGCCGGGCGAGACCGAGATGACGCAGATGTTGTATTCTCGCACTTCCTCGGCGACGAAGCGCGTGAAAGTCCGAATCGCGTCTTTCGAGACGGAATAGACGCACGAGCCGAGCGTCTTCGGCGGGCTGCCGCCGTAGAGATTGATGATGTGGCCGGAGCGGCGCTCCTGCATGTAAGGCAGCGCGTGCTTCGTGCAGAGAAACGTCCCGCTCAGGTTCGTCTCGATTACTCTGTCCCAAAAATTCTTTTCCATGTCGCGGACCGTCGGCCAGCGCGGCACGCCCCAGCCGAAGTGCGTCACGATGCCCGCGTTGTTGACCAAAACATCAATCGCGCCGAAGCGATCGGCAGTCTTTTTCATGAAAGCGCGCACGTCGACTTCGTCGCGCACGTCGAGCTTCATGGCGAGCGGGTCGGCGCCGATCTCCCTCAGCTCGGCTTCGGTCTGCTTCAGCCGCTCGAGGTCGATGTCGCCGATCGCCACCTTCGCTCCCTCGCGCCCGAAGCCGTGGGCGATGTAGCGCCCTATGCCTTTGGCCCCGCCGGTGATCACCGCAACTTTGTTTTTCAGCATAATGCGCTCACCATAGCGCACCGGAAAACGACTGTCGACATGCGCCCGTTGACACTGTCGGAACGCCGGTGATAGCTTTCCTGCAGCAGAGGGATTCCATGCGCATCATTGACGCCGACGGCCACGTGCAAGAGAAAAATATTCCTTGGCGCGACTTGATGCCGAAATCGTTCGCGTCGCGCGCGCCGCACGTCGTGAAGGACAACCGCGGCATTGAGTTCATCATGATGGAAGGCCGTCTCTGCCCCAAGCCGGTAGGCAAGGCATGCAGCTTCGTCGGTGCGCCGCGGAATCGAAAGCAGCAGGAAACCACCGGTATGGAGGATCCCATCCAGCGTCTCAAAGACATGGATCTCGAAGGCATCGACACAGCGGTGCTCTTCGGCACGAGCCCCTTCTTGAGCCTGCCGTTTGTCGAAGACAATGATCTCGCCGCCGCCATCTCGGAAGTCTACAACAATTGGCTCGCGAAATACTGCGCGGCCGACAAGCGACGGCTCAAGGGAGTCGCGCTGGTGCCGATTCAGGATCCGCCCGCGGCAGTTAAAGAGCTGCGCCGCGCCGTGAAAGAGCTGGGCTTTGTCTCCGTTGCGACTCCGGTTCATTCTTCCTCGGGTAAAAATCTCGATCATCCCGATCTGGAGCCGTTTTTCGCCGAGGCCGACCGCCTCGGCGTTCCCGTTTGCGTCCACACGGGCGCCGGCGACGGCGTCGCCGCCGGGACCGAGCGCTTCGATCATCCGTTTTATACCCACGCGATGACGCATCCCTTCGAGCAGATGATCGCCGTGCTCTGTGTGGTCGTCGGTGGAATCTTGGGAAAATATCCGCGCCTCAAAGTGGCGTTCATGGAAGCCGGCGCCGGCTGGGTGCCGTATTGGATGGAGCGTCTCGACGAGCACTACGAGTATCTGCAGCCGACGGTGCCTTGGCTTACCAAGCCGCCGAGCGAGTACATGCGCGGCGAGCAGCTCTATTATTCTTTCGAGCCTGACGAGCGGACGATTCGATATGTGGCGGAGTTTATCGGCGAAGACCGGCTGGTTTTCGCCTCGGATTACAATCATTCCGACTCGAAGTTCCCGCACACCGTCGAGAGCGTCACCCGGCGCGAAGATATTCCGCCGCGCCTGATGGCGAAGATCATGGGCGAGAACGCGGCGCGGTTGTATAGTCTGTAGAGGCGACCATGGCCGATCTCAAAGCGTTCGAGGAAGAGCTCGCCAAGAAAAATTTCCGCGGCTATTGGCAGGCGGTGCAGGGCGAGACGCGGCGCGAGCCGGTCGCGACCTTCGCCCCTTGCCTATGGAAAGGCAAAGAGCTCTACGCCGCGATGGAGAAAGCCGGCGAGTTGCTCGGCCTCGAATCGACGTTCCGCCGCGTCATCCAGATGAAGCATCCCGCGCTGCCGACGGGAACGACGCACACGTTGACCCTGAACCTGCAGCTGCTAAAGCCCGGCGAGCACGCCGCGGCGCATCGGCACATGGCCGGCGCCATCCGCTTCATCACCAAAGGGCGCGGCGCGCGGCTCGTGGTCGACGGAGAATCGTTCGAGATCGGCGAGGGCGATTTCGCCACGACGCCGAACTGGAGCTGGCACGACCACGTCAACGAATCCAACCAGACGCTCATGTGGCTCGACGTGCTCGACTCGCCACTCGTGCGCATGCTGCAAGTCGACTTCCACGAGCCTGCCGCGGAGCCGCACCAGCCGATCACACGCGCAGAGGGGACGTCTTACGCCGAGTTCGGTCCGCTCCGGCCGAGCTGGGTGCGAAGCGATTCGATTCAACCGCCGGCCTACGTCTACCGCTGGGAAGATACCGAGCGGACACTCAAAAGCATCGGCGAGCGGCCCGGCGATCCCTGCGACGGCATCGTTCTCAACTACGTCAATCCACTCAGCGGCGGGCCGACCCTGCCGACGTTCAACTGCGCGATCCAGATGATCCGCCCGGGAGAGAAGACGCTCGCGCACCGCCACACGAGCTCGATGATCTACCACGTCTTCAGAGGACGCGGCACGTCCTTCATCGGCGGCGAGCGTTTCGACTGGGAAGAGGGCGATTCGTTCGTCGCGCCGCTCTGGCAGCCGCACCGCCATGAAAACAGCCACAGAGACCCCGCCGTTCTTTTCACGATGAGCGACGAGCCTCTCATGCGCGCGCTCGGCTTCTACCGCGAGCAGGAGGAAAAGCGATGAGGAAAATCTGCTTCCGCATCCTTTTCGCGATCGCTCTGATCGGCATCGTCTCTCCACGACTCGCCGGCGCGCAAAAGCTCGTCGTCGGCTGGTCGGCCGTGAGCGCCCTCAATTCCCCCTACTGGGTGATGCACGACGGCGGCTTTCTAAAGCAGGAGGGAATCGACGCCGACCTGATCTATATCGCCAGCTCCTCGACCATCGCCCAGGCGCAGCTCGCCGGCGACGTTTCGGTGTCGACCGCCAACAGCCAGGTGATCGCCGACATCGGGCTGCAGGGCGGCGATCTTATCGCGATGGGCGCGGTCATCAACGTCGCCGCTTTCTATATTATGGCATCGCCCGACATTAAGCGCGTCGAGGACTTGAGAGGAAAGCCGGTCGGCGTCACGCGCTACGGCGCCTCGACGGATTTTTCCATGCGGCTCTTTTTGCGAAAGTACGGCCTCGAGCCGGTGCGCGACGTGCCGGTTATCCAGATCGGCGAGATGCCGGCGATCGCCGCCGCGCTCTCGAAGCGCTCGATTTACGCCGCGCCGATGTCCTACCCGATGGCTTTCGTCGCGCAGCAGGCTGGCATCAAGACGCTCGCCAATCTCGCCAAGGAGGACATTCCCTTCGTCCACGTCGGCATCGGCGTGACCCGCCGCTTCGTGAAAGACCGCCGCGCGCAGGCGAAGGCGATTCTGCGCGCGTACGGCCGCGCGGTGCATTTCATGCACACGAACAAGGAAGAATATAAAAAGATCCTCGCGAAGTACTCGAAAGTCACCGATCCGGGAATGCTCGACGGCAGCGTGCAATACGCGTACGATTTCGTCGAGAGGGTGCCGCTCGCGAAGCCCCAGGCGTTCCAGGTGACGCTCGACGTCATCGCGCAGAAAAACCCGAAGGCCAAGTCCGCCAAGCCCGAGCAGTTCTTCGACAACAGCCTAGTGCAGGAACTCATCAACGAGAAATTCTTCTTCTCGCTCTGGGGCAAGAATCCATAAGCTCCGTGACGCTGATCCTCAACAACGACGACGTCCGCAGCGTCCTCACGATGGAAATCGCGATGCGCGCGCTGGAAGAGGCGTACGCGCAGATCGCCCGCGAGGAGGCGGTCTGCCGCCCGCGCATCGACATTCAAATTCCGACCTCGGACCCCGATAAAGTCTACCAATGGGGCACGATGGAAGGCGGATCGATCTCCGGTTACTTCGCGATCCGCATGAAATCGGACGTCATTTACGAGCAGGAATACAACGGCGCGGTCACTCAAGAAAAATACTGTGTCCGGCCGGGCAACTATTGCGGCCTCATTCTTCTTACCAGCATTCACAACGGCGAGCCGCTCGCGCTGATCAACGACGGCTATCTCCAGCACGTGCGCGTCGGCGCCGACTCCGGCATCGGCGCGAAATATATGGCCAAGAAGGACGCCCGCGTCCTCGGCATGCTCGGCGCCGGCGGCATGGCGCGCTCGCACGCGGAGTCGTTTCTTCTCGCCCGGAAGATACGGCGCATTCAAGTGTACAGCCCGACGAAGGAGAACCGCGAGGAGTACGCGCGCGAGGTAGGCGAGCGCTTCGACATCGAGGTCGAGGCGGTCGAGAGCCCGCGCGACGTCTATCGCGGCGC
>DATFWH010000037.1:0-10946 GCA_035259465.1 Binatia bacterium | reverse complement strand
CGCAACTTTCTGGTCAAGATCAACGCCAACATCGGCAACTCCGCCGTCGCCTCCTCCGTCGAGGAAGAGGTCGAGAAGATGATCTGGGCGATCCGCTGGGGCTCGGACACGGTCATGGACCTCTCGACCGGCGACAACATCCACGAGACGCGCGAATGGATTCTCCGCAACTCTCCGGTACCGATCGGAACCGTGCCGATCTACCAGGCGCTGGAGAAAGTGAACGGCAAGGCCGAGGAGCTGACCTGGGAGATTTATCGCGACACGCTGATCGAGCAGGCGGAGCAGGGCGTGGATTACTTCACGATCCACGCGGGAGTCTTGCTGCGTTACATACCGCTCACGGCGAAGCGCGTGACCGGCATCGTTTCGCGCGGCGGTTCGATCCTCGCCAAATGGTGCCTCGCGCATCACAAGGAAAATTTCCTCTACACACGCTTCGAAGAGATCTGCGAGATCATGAAGGCCTACGACGTGTCGTTCTCGCTGGGCGACGGCCTGCGCCCCGGCTCGATCGCCGACGCCAACGACGAGGCGCAGTTCGGCGAGCTCGAGACCTTGGGCGAGCTAACCGAGATCGCCTGGAAGCACGACGTGCAGGTGACGATCGAAGGCCCCGGCCATGTGCCGATGCATCTGATACACGAGAACATGACCAAGCAGCTCGAGGTCTGCCACGAGGCGCCGTTCTACACCCTCGGGCCGCTGACGACCGACATCGCGCCCGGCTACGACCACATCACGAGCGCGATCGGCGCGGCGATGATCGGCTGGTACGGCACGGCGATGCTCTGCTACGTGACGCCCAAGGAGCATCTGGGGCTGCCGGACAAGAAAGACGTGAAGGACGGCGTCATCGCCTATAAGATCGCCGCGCACGCCGCTGACTTGGCGAAGGGCCATCCCGGCGCGCAGATGCGCGACGACGCGCTGTCGAAAGCGCGCTTCGAGTTCCGCTGGGAGGACCAGTTCAATCTCAGCCTCGACCCGGACACCGCGCGCGAATTCCACGACGAGACGCTGCCCGCCGAGGGCGCGAAGCTCGCGCACTTCTGCTCGATGTGCGGCCCGCACTTCTGCTCGATGAAGATCACGCAGGACGTGCGTGACTACGCGGCGCAGAAGGGCATCGAAGAGGCCGCCGCGCTCGAAGCCGGCATGAAAGAGAAGTCCGAGCAGTTCAAGAAATCCGGCGCGCAGATCTACGTCGAGCCGTCGGCGCCGGAAAACGCGCCGGTCGAATTCAAGGCGGCGGCGAAAGAGTAGCCGCGACTGCTTTCGTCGAAACAAAAGGGGCGGGTTAAAAACCCGCCCCTTCGTGTATCATGCGCCTTCTCGTCTACGGTTTCGGACCGTACAAGCAATTCAAAACGAACATCACGCAGAAGATCGTAAGAAAAATCCCGCGCTCACGGAAGCTCAAAAAGATCGTCTTGCCCGTCCGCTTCGATAAAGCCCAGTTCATTTCCGCCATCGAAAAGCATCGGCCCGATGTGATTCTCGGGCTCGGGCAATGCGGCTCCGGAAAATATTTGCGAATCGAGCGCCGGGCGGTGAACCGAAGGCGAGACAGCAAAGAAGAGAAGGGTAGCGCGATCCGACGCGGGGGCCCGCGGTCGCTTGCGCCCACGCTGACCATTGCGAAAGCGACCTTTGCTGGCGACGGTATAATATCAAGTAATGCTGGAGATTACGTTTGCAACTTCTCGATGTATATTATGCTCGATCATCTGAGACGCCGCAGCCGGAAAGCGCGTTTCGGCTTCGTGCATATCCCGTATGATTATGACCGCGGTCGCGCCGAACGCTTCGTAAAAAAGTTAATCGCGGGAATCGAAGTAAGGTTTAAGCCTTGGAAGTAAGCCGCCGCAGAGCCTCGGCGTATTTTTCCTGTGTCTTGCGGATGACTTCGGGCGGTAGCTCGGGCGGGTTGTTCGGGTCCCAGTTGCTGTCGACGAGATAGTCGCGGACGTACTGCTTGTCGAAGCTCTCGGGAGAGCTCCCCGGCCGATAGCCTTCCATCGGCCAGAAGCGCGAAGAATCCGGCGTCAAAACTTCGTCGATCAGAATCAGCTTGCCTTCGCGCCTGCCGAACTCGAACTTCGTATCGGCGATGATGATGCCTTTTCCCTCCGCCATTTTGCGCGCGCGGGTGTAAATCGCGAGGCTCGCGTCGCGGAGCTGCTCGGCGTCCTTGCGACCGATCATGTCGACCATCTTCTCGAAGCTGATGTTGATGTCGTGCTCGCCGATCTCGGCCTTGGTCGAAGGCGTGAAGATCGGCGCGTCCAGCCGCGACGCCTCGACGAGGCCCGAAGGCAGCCGTATGCCGCAGACGGTGCCGCTCTTCTGGTACTCTTTCCAGCCGGAGCCGACCAGGTATCCGCGCACGATGCATTCGACTGGCGCGGGCTCGGTGCGCTTCACCAGCATGCTGCGGCCCTCGAGCCGCTTTTGATGCGGCCGGCAGTCGGGCGGAAACTGCGCGACCTCGGTCGCGACGAGGTGATGGGGGATGATGTCCTCCATCGCCTTGAACCAGTAAGCGGAAAGCCCCGTGAGGATTTTTCCCTTGTCGGGAATCTCGGTGGGCAGCACGACATCGAAGCAGGAGATGCGATCGGAGGCGACCATCAAAAGACGGTCGCCGAGATCGTACATTTCGCGTACTTTACCGCTCTTTAATAATTTCAATCCCGGAATGATTGCCGGATTCATGCGCTATTCCAGTGCGAAAACTTTACACCTAGCCGACCTTATGATCGGGTTTTTTTCGTTTCGCCTTGAAGAACTCCATGACCATCAACACCGCGAAGAATGCGATGCATAGCCCGAGTATCCAGAAGATCGGCACCCACTTGTCCATCATCCCTCTCCTTACTTGAAAAACCGGCTCATCCGCTGCATCGCGTCTTCGGGAACCTCGTTGCGCTTGGGAAACTCGCCCTTGAGCGGCTTGGTGGCGTCGATCATCGCGACCGCGTCGCCGAGCCAGCCGCGGAAGCTCTGCACCTTGCGCACGATCTCGATGTCCTTGTCCCAGTGCGTCCGCGTGCTGACCGCCCACATGACTTCGCGCTCGTTGAACACGTCGATGTCTTCGTCGACCACGACGCAGAGCTTGAGATTAGGCATCTCGACGAAAGCCTGCATCGCCGCCTTGTTCGGATCGTTGATGAACTCCTTCTTGATCGAGATGTAACAGATGAGGCGCCCGCAGCCCGAAGCGGGCAGATGGATCGCCTTGATGCCGGGCACGTTCTTTTTGATGACGTTGTAGACGCTGCCCTCTTTGGGAATGCTGCCGAGATTCCAGTGGTCCATTTGGCCGGGCCAGAAGTCTTCCACAATGCCGTTTTTCTTGTACGTGATCGCGGTCACCTCGACGACCGGCATGTCCATCTTGCCCTGGTAATAGCCGAGGATCTCGCCGAACGGATTCTGCGACTCGCGCACGCCGGGCGGCACCTCGCCTTCGATGATGACTTCGGCGTCGGCGGGGACGAGAAAATCTTCGCCCCAAGTCTCGGAGGGCGTGAGGCGCAGCGGCTCCCCGAGGAATCCGCCCGCGGTCATGTAATCGTTGTTGCCGAAAGGCGTCATCGCGCAGCAGGAGAGATAGAATGCGGGATGGTGGCCGAGGACCACGACGACCGGCGCGCGGCGGTTGTGCTTCTCGTATTCCGTCGTCATCGCCTCGAGGTGATGGTGGGGATGGGCAGAGAAGCTCATCCGGCGCGGCCCGAAATACATGTTCTTCGTGAACGTGATGTCGTAGAAATCCTTGTCCATTCCCTTCATCACGCAGACCATCGTGAGGTATGCGCCGATGTCGTCCTTCTGGTGCATCGGCACCGGCAGTGTGCGTAAATCCACTTCGGCGCCTTTCTTGACGACTTCCTTGCACGGCGCGCGCGACGGGGCCACGACTTCGGCCTCGCCTTTCCTCAGCTCCCGTTTCGCAACTTCGAGACTCACGTCCATGCCGGATTTGAGATCGCCCATGTCGAGAGAGTCGGCGACGTACTGCCGTGTTACCCAGGGATTATAGAAAAGCGAGAAGGGGGTTTGATCGCCGCTCAGGTTGACGATGTTTTCGAACCAAACCATCTTCTGCTCGCCGCGGTCGCTGAGATGTTTGAGGTACGCGATGGTCTCATGCTTGTTCGGGTCGATGCGATCCTTCACCCGGATAACCGATCCAGGACGTTTTTTCTCTTCTTGAGCGATAAAGCTCGGCAAATCCTTACTCATCTTCTCTCCTTAAATGGGGCCGAAAGAGGGAGGGGGTGGCCCGGTTCTTGGTGATATTGCCTCAATCGATATGTAAGTCAATAGTAATTAATCTCAAATTCAACCTTCGCTCGGAGGGCCGAAAAACCTGCCGCGCCACCCCGAGCGGTAGAAAAGCCGAAGCGCGGTCTGGACCGCCTTCGCTTTCATTTTCGAGGCGGGAAACCAGTTCGGCTCGCTCTTCATGCCGAAGCGGTCGGTGACGATCGTCTTTTGCCGGCAATATTTGCGGATGCCGTCCGCGCCGTGACGGCGCCCGACGCCACTTTCCTTGACGCCGCCCATCGGCGCCTCTGGAATGACGAAGTTCACGAGCCCGTCGTTCACGCACACCGACCCGGTCTCGAGACGCTCGGCGATCGCGCGGCCGCGCTCGCCGTCTTTGGTAAAAACGCTGCCGTCGAGCCCGTAGCGGGAGTCGTTCGCGAGCCGCACCGCCTCCTCGGCATCGTGGACTTTCATGATCGGAATCACCGGACCGAAGGTTTCCTCGCGCATGACGTCCATATCATGCGTAACGTCGACCAACACGGTGGGCTCGTAATAGTAGCCGCTGAGGCTCGCGTTCCGCCTGCCCCCAGATAAAATTTTAGCACCCTTCTCGACCGCATCGCGAACTTGCGCCTCGACCTTATCGATCTGCGCGGCCGAGGTCATACTGCCCAGTTCGACGCTCGCGTCGCTCGGCCCCTGCCGCAGTTTGCGCACGCGCTCGACCACGCGGTCGAGGAAGGGCTGATACACAGGTTCTTCCACATACACGCGCTCGATCGAGGTGCAGACCTGCCCCGAGTTCATGAGCGCGCCCCAGACGCATGCGCCCGCGGCGCGGTCGAGATCGGCATCCTTGAGGACGATCATCGCATCCTTGCCGCCGAGCTCGAGCGAAACGGGAATGAGGCGCTCGGCGGCGCGGCGCATGACCTTCTTTCCCGTCTCGACGCTGCCGGTAAACGCGATCATGTCGGCATGGTCGATGAGCGCCTCGGCGGTCGCGGCATAGCCCGGAAGCACTTGCATGAGCTTCTCGGGCCAGCCGACTTTCTCGGCCAGCTCGCCGGCGTATTGCACGGCGAGCGGCGTAAGCTCCGACGGCTTGATGATAAGGGCGTTCCCCGCCATCAGAGCGGGAATGGCGTCCCCGATCGTGAGCACGAGCGGGAAATTCCACGGGCCGATGATGCCGACGACACCGACCGGGCTGTAAATCGATACGACCTTCTTGCTTTTGAAAAGATGCGGGTGGATGTTTTCCGCGCGCAAATACTTCTCGGCGTTTTTCGCCCAGAAGCCGATCGCGTCGTATATGTAGAACAGTTCGTTGCCGAACACTTCGCTCCGCGGCTTGCCGGTCTCGGCGGTGACGAAGTCGGCGATTTTTTCCTGATGATCGATAAGCGCGTCGCGGTAGCGGTAAAGAATCTCCGCCCGCTCGGAAAAGCTCTTTTGTGCCCAGCGCGCCTGCGCGGGCCGCGCGTCGTCGACGGCGCGGGCGACGGCGTCGGCGGATGCCGCCGGCAGTTCGGCGAGCTTGGCGCCGGTCGCGGGGCTGCGGACTTCGATGATATCTTGGCTCACGTGTCGGTAAGAGGAGGTTGGGGCGGCGGTCTCGCTCATACCATCGTTTGCCCGCCGCAGATGTTGATCGCCTGGCCGGTGATGCCGGCCGTCTTTTCCGAGACGAGATAGAGCACGAGGCCCGCGATCTCGTCGGCTTCGAGGAATCTCTTGATCGGCACCATCTCGACGGCGCGCTTGCGGAATGCTTCCGGCGTGATGCCTTCGAACGCGGCGCTCTCCTCGATGCCCTGCCGCGCCATCTCCGTCTCGACCCAGCCGGGGCAGATCGCGTTTACTGTGATGCCGCGCCCGACGACTTCGAGCGCGACGGCGCGCGTAAAGCCGATGATCCCGTGCTTCGCCGAGCAATAGGCGGAGTATCCCGGCACGCCGAATTTGCCGAGCACCGACGACATATTGATGATCCGTCCGTGCGCGCTGTTCTTCATGTATTTGAGCACTTCTTTGGTGACAAAATAGGAGCCGGTGAGATTCGTCTCGACGATGTCGCGCCAGCGCGCGTCGTCGGGATCGTCGATCGCGGTGAGGCCCGAGATGCCGGCGTTGTTGACGAGGATATCGACCGGCCCCCATTTCTCACGAATTTTGGCGATGCCGCTCTGCACCTGAGCTTTGTTGCGGACGTCCATCTCGACGGGCATGAACGACTTCCCGGCATTCGCGAAAGCGAGGTGCGCGGGATTCCGCGACGCGACCGCGACGCGCGCGCCGGCGCCCGCGAGCGCTTCGGCAATCGTTTTGCCGATGCCCGTTCCGCCGCCTGTAACGAGAGCGATTTTGCCGTCGAGACCCATGCGAAAACTGATGCAACTCAGGAAATTCCCTATCGAGTTCCAAGCGAAAACGCAAGAAAGATAAGAGAGGAGTGCGCTGCGCTTACGGGGCTTGCTTACCTGCGTTCGGATGCGAGGCCCTTTGCGACTCCCATTTCCGCCGCGACGCGCGAAAGCACGTCGCGGATGCTCTGATCGGCGTAGCGAGTGTTTTTGCAGGCAGCGTCAACTTTCGCGCGGACGCCACGGTAGTCCGAATCGGACCGTACCGTCACCGACTGCGCGAGCGGTGTTTCTAACGCGGCGGTGATGGCCTTCGCGCCGAGAGAGTAGCCGTAGATGAAATGCGCCTTTTCGCTTTCCGCGGTCGACAGGTAGTTCACGCAGCGGAGTTGGCTCTCTGGGAGAATGGCTCGACCCATCTCCGAACGGCCGTCCGGTAGCGCAGGCGCCGTTCGCGGCATCCCTTCTTTTCTTGCTGCGATACCGCTGAAAGCGTCCGCCAAACTCGTCTCTTTACCGGCGGTATACTTGCAGAACGCGGTCAGCGCGCTGTCGAGATTCTCGCTGGAGACTTCGCCTTCCGGCAAAACCCACCAGATGGGATGGTCGGGATCTTCGGCTGGAACAAGCATGTCGCGCGATTCTTTTTTCAGGCCGGCCTGCACGCCTTCCAGATAACCCGCCGCCAGCGCCGTCCGCGTGTTGTCCGGCAGACGAAGGTAGCGTGCGCAAGATTGAGCGACGCTGTTTCTTCCGTCGGCCGCGACGTCGCATAGGACACCGAGCAGCGCGATCAAACCAAAGAAACCGAGATAGGGAGCTTGCCTTGTTTTCATGATGGGCTCCTTAACCATTTCCGGACGGACGTTCTAAGAGGCGACCGCCGCCTTTTCAGAGCCTCGGACAGCTTCTTTCTCGGCGAGGTAAAGACAGTTCATACACACCCGCGATCCCGACGCTAACCGAGAGCGGCGCGTGTAATTTCCCTGCGGCCAGTCGGGACAATGCCGAAAAAAATGCCAGAAGTTAAAATGGCCGATGTACTTGCGAAATTCCTTGTTCACAATAAGCTCCTTTCTTGTCGTTTTGCCTTGTGCTTTCATGGTGGTTCGCGCGTCTCCGTTCCATGTTGTTATTAAGCCGCTGCCGCTTTCCTCAACTGTTTGATGTTGTAGGCGCTGATGGGTCGGGAGAATCCTTTGAGATGCAATTCGCCGATTGTCTCGGCTTCGACGATATGCTCGACCCTGCTCAACGTCTTCTGCGTCGTGAGGACCTGGCCGCCCCTCGCTTCGTCGCAAAGCCGGGAGGCGAGATTCGTTACGCTGCCGACCGCGGTGTACTCCAGGCGCCCGGCGAAGCCGACGTTGCCGACCGCCGCATAGCCGGTCGCGATGCCCGCGCCCAAGTCGAGCTCCCAGCCTTTTTTACTCCACTCCACGCGCAGCTCGCGCATCCGCTCGCGCGTTCTTAGGGCCATCGTCACGGCTCTCTCGGCGTGGTCGTCGTAAGGAACGGGGTCGTTGAAGAAGACCATGATACCGTCGCCGGCAAACCGGACGAGCGTTCCGCCGGAATCGACGATCAGGCTGCCGACTGCGGCGTGGTAGGCCTTGAGCAGATCGAGAACCTCTTCAGGCTCGGCCTTTTCCGTAAAGGCCGTGAAGCCCCGGAGGTCGAGGAACACTACCGTGATCTCACGGCGGTGGCTGCCGAAGAGAAGCGCGTCCTCGTGGTTGAGAATCGTGTCGGCGATCTGCGGCGCAATGAAGCGCTTGAGCCGGCTTATTCTCGCGATCTCGTTCATCTGCACCGCGATCTTATCGCGCAAAGCGTGCGCCAGACGTTCCCAAGCATCCTCGCGCGCCGGAGAGCGATTCCCTTCGCTCCATGGCGACGGATTTGTCGCCGGTATCGCGTCAAGCCGATATGCGGCACATACAGTCGAATTCATCGCATTCACTCCTTATTGCACGGACGCCAGCGCGTCCCCGCGGGAAATTTTCCGCTCGGATCGATACAACAGAATAGGCGTAAGACCCGTGGCTCTGACTCGCCGTAAGAGGGCGAAGCACAGGCGCGCCAGTTCGAGCGTCGTGCTGCCGTTCGCCGTCGAGAGCAGGAGAACCTGGAAATCGGGGTGGAGGAGATAGTCGCGCAGCATGCGGCTCAAGCTTCCGCCGACGGCCACGGCCGTCTCGACTCCGTGCTTTGCTAGGGCCCATCGGACCGCCGCGACTTTCTGCTCCGCCAAACGCTTTTGCTCTTCCCACGAATAGCGCGCCATGAGCTTCTTTCCCTCCGCAACGGCTTTGGCCGTCGATTCGGTTACGACCCAGTGATCGCGCAGCCACGTCCAGATATCGACGGGGCAGGAAAATAGAAACGTGACCTTCGCTCCCGGCGGGGCGATTCTTTCCAAGACCGGGACGATCTCGTCGATTGACGCGCTCGCATTGATTGGAACCACAAATTCCTCAGCCATGATTTTTTTCCTCCGTCGGTGGCGATGTGATTGATCTTGCCAATGCACTTGAGCAAGCGATATGCCACCCTGCTGGAGACGGATCTCCGCAGTCTAAGCTGCTAATTTTTATAGGTATTGGAATTCGACGAAGCCGGTGCAGCCGTCGATCGAGTGGAGGCGGAGCTATCCTTTTAGATAGCTCGACTGCACAAAGTTATAGTCGGATGCCGAGCGTTTTGATGAGGCGCGAGAGGTAGTTTTTTTCCAGCCCGAGCGCCTTCGCCGCGGCAGTGCGATTGCCTTTGGTCTGGTTGAGCGCTCGCAAGATGAGCATCTTACGATAGGCTGTGACGTCGTCGCGATACGAAATCGCAGCCGAACGGGCAGGAGCTTCGGCGGCGCCGATCCGCGGCGGCAGATCGGCCGCGCCGAGCTTCGGCCCCGATCCCAGGACGACTGCGCGCTCGATGACGTTCGCGAGCTCGCGGACATTGCCGGGCCAGTCGTAAGCAGCCAGCTTCTCTTCGGCCTCGCGTGCGATCTCGGTGAAAGTTTTTTTCGCTTCGGCGGCGCAGCGCTTCATGAAAAAGAGCGCCAGCTCCGCAATATCCTCTTTGCGCTCGCGGAGCGGCGGCAGCACGATGGGAATAACGTTGAGTCTATAATAGAGGTCCTCGCGGAAGCGCCCGTCGCGCACCGCGGCTTCCAGGTCGCGGTTGGTAGCGGCGACGATGCGCACGTCGACCTTGCGCACGCGCTCGCCGCCCACGCGCCGGAACTCGCCCTCCTGCAGCACGCGCAGGAGCTTGCCCTGCATGGCGGGCGACATCTCGCCGATCTCGTCGAGGAACAACGTGCCGCCGTCGGCCACCTCGAACAGCCCGCGGGTGTCGTGGTCGGCGCCGGTGAAGGCGCCGCGCACGTAGCCGAACAGCGTCGACTCGAGCAGCGTCTCGGGGATGGCGGCGCAGTTCTCCGACACGAACGGGCGGCTCTTGCGCGGGCCGTTGAAGTGGATGGCGCGCGCCACCAGCTCCTTGCCGGTGCCGCTCTCGCCCTGGATCACGACGGGCAGCGTGGTGTCGGTCAGGCGGTCCAGCAGGCGGAACATCTCCAGCGTGCGCGGCGTGCGGCCCACGATGTTGCGGTAGTCGTAGCGCAGGGCCAGCGCCTCGCGGTTCTCGCGCAGCTCCTGCTTCATGCCGGACAGCTCCTCGCGGCGCGCCGCCAGCTCGACCTCGAGGCGGCGGTTCAGCGCCTCGACCTGGCGCTCGCGGCGGCGCAGCTCGGCGAGCAGCCGCGCGTTCTCGATGGCGATCGCGGCCTGTTCGGCGAAGTCGAGCACGACCTTGACGTCCTCGTCGTCGAAGGCTCCCTTGCGCAGGCGGTGGTCGGCGTAGATCGTGCCGACGGCGCGGCCCTTGACGACGAGGGGCACGGCCAGCACGGAGCGCAGGTGGAGGTCGGAGACGGAGAGCGCCTCGCGGAAGCGCGTGTCACCCGCGGCGTCGATCGTGACGATGGGCTCGCCGCCCGCGGCGGCCTGTCGCGCGATCGAGCGGGACAGCTCGAACTCGGCCGTCTCGAGCGTCTTCTGGTCGATGTTGCGCGCGACCTTGACGACGAGCTCGCCGGCGTCGTCCTCGAGCAGGAGGAAGCCGCGCTCGGCGTCGGTCAGCTCGATGACCGTGTCGACGATCGTCTCGAGCAGGCGCGGCAGGCGCAGCTCGCTGTTGAGGCGCTTGTTGATGCGCAGGAGGCGCCGCAAGCGTGACTCGCTCGCCGCGGCGCGCGCGGCGAGCGCGACGTCCCCGGCGGGCGGCGCGGCG
>DATFWH010000036.1:0-4003 GCA_035259465.1 Binatia bacterium | reverse complement strand
GGTCCCGCCGTTCAAATTCTTTCTCGGCGGACCGTTGGGCTCGGGCCGGCAATGGATGCCGTGGATCCATCTCGAAGACGAGGCCGGGTTGATCGAGTTTCTCATCGCTTCGAACGCGCGGGGCGCGGTCAACGCGACCGCGCCGGAGCCGGTAATGATGAAAGAGTTTTGCGCGACCATGGGAAAAGTCATGCGCCGCCCCTGCTGGGCGCCCGTGCCGGCGTTCGTGCTGCGCGCCGCGCTCGGCGAGATGGCCGACATCCTCCTCACCGGCCAGCGCGCCGTGCCTGCCGCGGCGCAAAAGCTAGGCTATCGCTTTCGCTATCCGAGTCTCGGCCCGGCGCTGGAAAATATTCTCGCAGCATAGAGCCGCTGGACTATCATGGACTTCAAAAATTCCATCGCGCTCGTCACCGGCGCCTCCAGCGGCATCGGGCGGCAGATCGCGCTCGATCTCGCAGCCCACGGCGCGACCGTCGTCGCGTCGAGCCGCTCGCTCGATCGTCTTGCCGAGACGGCTGCGGCCCTACGGCATTACGGCGGCGCCTCGGAAGTCGTCGAATGCGATGTGAGCGATGCCGCCGCCGTCAGGCGCATGGTAAGCGGCGCGCTGGCAAAATTCGGGCGCGTGGACATCCTCGTCAACAATGCGGGATTCGGCGATTATGGGCCGCTCGCCGAGACGCCGATCGAGACGATCGAGGCGATGCTGCGGACTAACTACTTAGGCACCGTCTATTGCACCAAGGAAGTGCTGCCGTCGATGATCGCGCGGCGCTCGGGCGCGATCGTCAACATCTCGTCGATCTCGGGGATCATGGGAACGCCGGAGTTAGCGTCTTATTGCGCGACTAAATTCGCCCAGATCGGCTTCTCCGAAAGCCTCTACCACGAGCTCAAGCCGCACGGCGTGCATGTCGCCGTCGTCTGTCCAGGTCCGGTCAGGACCAATTTTCGCCGCGCCTTCGACGAGCGCGCGCCGAAGCCGCCGGAATTCATGGTGCTGGATGCCGCCGACGTCTCGCGCGCCACCATGCGCGCGATCGCGAAGAAAAAATTCCAAGTCGTGCTGCCGCGTTCGCTGGCTTTGATTTGTTATTTGAAAGGGGTTTTCCCCGGGCTTGTCAGGTTTCTCACTTATCATGCCATGCGGGCGGCAAACCGCCGATCGTAAGCGGCGAATTCATGACATCTCTTGACAATTTAACGCGATTTTATTAAAAATCGCGCCAATCTGCCCTGTCTCGGCCGACTATCCCCGGTCGGCAGATTACGAGAGTCGGGGCAAATCTACTACGGGACGGCGGGGTGTGGAAAGGAGGGATAATATGAAAAGCCGTGTATTTCTTTGGCTCGTGGCGGCCATGATCGGGTCGGCCTTGGCCTTTTCTCCTGTGATCTCTGCTCCGGCGTTTGCCCAAGAGAAGAAAGAAGAGAAGAAGGGCGATGAGAAGAAAAAGAGCGAGAAGAAGGGCGAAGAGAAGAAGTCCGACAGCAAAGACAGCAAGAAGGGCGACGAGAAAAAGCCAATGTAGCTCGTTCTCCGATACTTGCCAAAAAAGCCGGGCGGGGTCTTCCCCGCCCGGCTTTTTTGTGCCCGACCTTGTCTCGCTTTTAGCATCCGACTGGCATATACACGACGGAACCGCGGATGCGCGGCGGCGCTCGTCACGCGCGTCGATTACTGCTAAAATCTACTTAAACCATGAGATCGAAGCGACACCGGCTGCTCATACGCGGCGCCATCCTCGCCGTCCTGATCGCGCTCATTTTCGTCATGAGCAAGTACGGGCCGCAGCCTTTCAACGTTTTCGCGCCGTCGTGGGAGGAGGTCGAGGACCTGCAGGCGCAGCAGGCGCAAAGGGAGCGCATCACCGAATTTCTCACCTCCTTCGGCCCCTATTCGTCCGGCGTCTTCGTTCTGTTGCAGGCCCTGCAGGTTGTGGTCTCGCCCATTCCCGGCGAAATCACGGGCATTGTCGGCGGCTTCGTTTACGGTAAAGTCTACGGCTTCATATTGTCGAACATCGGCCTCGCCCTGGGCTCCTGGATAGCCTTCGAGCTCGCCAGCATTCTCGGCAGGCCGTTCGTCGAGCGTCTGCTCAAAAAGGACGTGGTCGATAAGTTCGACTTTCTCACCGGCAGCAATGCCGGCGTGACGATCACGTTTTTGATGTTCCTCGTGCCGGGATTTCCCAAGGATATGCTTTGCTATCTGCTCGGCTTGAGCCGCATGCGGCTGCGCACCTTCCTCGTCATCTCGATTATCGGCCGCGCGCCGGGAACCTATCTGCTCACCGTCCAGGGCGCCAGCGTCCGCGACCAGCAGTACGGCACGACTGTCGTCCTCGCGATCGTCTCTGCGGCCCTATTGTTCGCTGCTTACCTATATCGCGCCAAACTGTTCCATTGGATCAAGAGCATGCACGGTGAAACCGAGCGTTCGGGATAAACTCGGCTCACGGCGCGCGCTCCACTCATCATTTTCACCACCTGAAGTTTGCTGGAATTGGCAGCTTCGTGTATAATTGGGCGGCTATGAACTTTCGTCTGCGGGTTATATTGATAGCCGTGGTTTTGTTCCTTCTCCCGGCGCTGGCATTCGCCCAGTACACGGTAGTGTTGAAGAACGGACGGCGCATCACCACGCAGTCGTACCGGGAAGAAGGCGACACGATTAAAATCTACGGTCTCGGCGGCGAGGTCGCGCTGCCGCGCGATCAGGTGCAATCAATCCTGCGCGGCGAAGAAGGCCAGGCGCGCGGTCTCGACCTGCGCGACCGCGCCGCGGGCAACGAAACTAAGCCGAACGCGCTGGCGCCGGCGCCCAATGAGGTAAGGCCGTCAAGCGAGACAGCGGCGCCGCCGGAAGACGAAAAGACGAAACAGGAAAACGAATACCGCAAGAAGGTTCAGGATGTTACCGAGCAACTGAAGGCGGCGCAGAACAACTATTTCACGGCGAGCCGGGGCGACAGCTCTCCCGATCCGTCGGTACCCCTGAACGACGACGCCATTCGCCGGCGCACCGATGACTTGAACGCGCGCCTGCGCGATACGCAGAACAGCCCCAGCGGCGTTCCCGACGGCGGGCCGCTGCGCATCGAAAGCCCTTCGCCTTTCACCGGCCAGCCGCCCACCGTTACGGAAATTCCGGCTGGCAACGTGCCGCCGAGCGTCACGCCGCCGCCCCCCGGCTACACGCAGAGCGAGCAGCAGCTGAGCGACCTCAGAAACCGCATGTCCGAGCTGACGAAGCAGCGCGAGCAGCTAATCGAGGAGATGAAGCAGAAGAATATAGAGACCGGGAATCTTTTCCTGCAGTAACTTCTATAGCGCCGCCACCGCGGCCCTCAGACCCAGCAAATAGCTGTCGACTCCGAATCCCGTAATCTGCCCGACCACCGCCTCGGCGATGATCGAGCGCTTCCGGAACTCTTCACGCTTGTAAATGTTCGAAATGTGCACCTCGACCGCCGGAATGCCGGCGGCGGTCAGCGCGTCGCGTATGGCGATGCTCGAGTGTGTATACGCGCCCGCGTTCAGGATCAGCGCGCCGAACTGTTTGGGCGCGTCCTGGATCCAGCCGACCAGCTCGCCCTCGATATTCGATTGCCGCGCCTCGACCTCGACGCCGAGCTCGGCGGCGAGCGTCGCGATCTTGCGGTTGATCTGATCGAGCGTCAGGCGCCCGTAAATCTTCGGCTCGCGCCGGCCGAGCATATTGAGGTTGGGTCCGTGCAGCACGAGAACTTTTCTTTTTTTCGCCATTACGATCCTTTCGGGTGCTGTTCGAGCCAGCGCGCGGAGACATCGAGCTCGTGCCGGACGCGCTCTGCGTCCGCCTCGCGCGAGCCTTCGCGCTCGACGATCTCCATGATGCGGACGATCTCGTCGCGCAGCCCGGGCCGATTCGTCGCCCCTTCGAAAACTCGCCGGTAAACCTCGATCGCCTCCAGATAGTACCCTTGCTGCATCAGCAGGCGAGCCATGCTCTCGGTCG
>DATFWH010000035.1:0-2318 GCA_035259465.1 Binatia bacterium | reverse complement strand
ACCGGCGCTGGGCGCTCGTGCGCCGGCTCATGGCGGAAGCGGGCCTCGATGCGATCGTGACGGCGGTCAATACCGGCCACTGGGATCATTTCCAGGCGAACACGCGCTATCTCACCGGCATCGGCGGCAACTGCGGCGAGGCCTCCGCGGTCTTCCCGCTCGAGGGCGAAGTCACCGCGGTCGCGATGGGGATTCCGCCGATTCACTACTGGCTCGGCTATCAGGATTGGGTGACCGATGTCCGCAACTGCAACCGCTATTTCGGCCGCGGCATCGCCGAGCGGCTGAAGGAATTGAAACTGGAGCGCGGGCGCATCGGCGTCGCCGGGTTGTATAACATCAGCCGCGCGCCGGAAGGCGTCATGCCTTACGGCACGATGCGCGCCATCGAGGAGGCGTTCCCGCGCGCGACCTTCGCCGACGCGACGGATTTGATGGAGAGCGCGCGCTATGTCAAGAGCGCGGAGGAGATCGACGCGCTCGCGAGAGCGGTCGAGCTGGTCGAGAAAGCGATCGACGCGATGGCCGCGACCGCGCGCCCGGGCGTGCCCGAGTGCGAGGTCTACGCCGCGATGATCTACGCGATGACAAAGGACGGCGGCGAGCTGCCGACGATGGTGCAATGGACCGCGGGGCCCGAGCCGCACGGCAACAACATCTTGCCGACGCTCCGGCCGCTGCAAAACGGCGATATCGTCATGAACGAGATCGAAGCGCGCTGGCTCGGCTACGTCGGCCAGGGCGTGCAGCCAATGTTCATCGGCAGGGTCGATCAAGTCTGGCGCGATATTTTCAAAACCTGCGACGAAATTCTCCAGGCGACCTACGAAGTCTTCAAGCCGGGGATAACCATCGGCGAGCTGAACCAATTCTGCGTCGACTGGGGTAAAAAGCGCGGCGCGTTCGTTACGCGGCCCTTGTTTCACGGCCGCGGCCTCGGGGACGACGCGCCGGTCTCGGCTCGCTCGACGCGGGACGAGCACGCGCGCTGGCGGCTGGAGGAGAATACAGTATTTATTCTCAAGCCGACGGTCGCGACGCCGGACGGCCAAAAGCGCCTCTACTGGGGCGACTGCGTCGTGTGCACGCCGCGCGGGCCGCGCCGTCTCGGCAAGCGGCCGATTCGCGCGATCGAGATTCATTGAGGAGCACGGCCATGAGCAAAAAACTTTTGGTGATTTCTGCGGCGCTCCTGTTTTTGTCGCCGGCCGCGTCGCTTGCGGCGGAGCCGGCGGCGCTGACAAAGCTCATCGCCGCGGCCAAGGCGGAGAAAGAGTTCACCTTGCTCGGCGGCGGCGGCGTGTGGGGCGACGCCGAAGCGCAGAAAAAGATTGAGAACGGCTTCAATAAGCACTTCGGCCTCAACGTCCGCATCAAGTTCATTCCCGGCCCCGCGATGCCCGATCTCGCGCGCCGCATCGCCGACGAATACAAGGCCGGACAAAAGTCGGCGAGCGATATGTACCTAGGCTCCGAGTCGCATTTTGTCGAGCTCACGCGCTCCGACGCACTCAGGAGCTTCAACTGGCGCGAAGCGTTTCCCGGCATCCCCGCGCCGATGGTCGAGATGGACGGACGGCTTTTGCGCGAGGCGACGCGCTATATCGGCGTTTCCTATAATCGCCAATCGGTGCAGGAAAAAGACCTTCCGCGCCGGCTCGACGATCTTTTGGACCCGAAGTGGAAGGGCAGAATCGCTTCGACGCCCTACGCTGCAAGCTTCGACCGCCTCGCATCGGTCATCGGGCCCGAGAAGACGCGCGAGTTTCTCAAACGCTTCACGCAAAACGTGGCCGGTCTCATCCGCTGCGGTGAGGAAGAGCGGCTCGCCAGCGGCGAATTCGTCATGCTGGCGCTCAACTGCGGCACCTACGAGGCCGAGCGCGCGCAGCGCCAGGGCATGCCGGTGAACGCGCGTATCCTGACTGACGTGCCGATCGTCGGCTATTGGTATCTCTCCGTGCCGAAGCATTCGGCGCATCCCAACATGGCAACGCTTTTCGCCGGATATTTACTCACGCCCGAGGGGCAGAAGGTGCGCTTCGACGCCATCGGCGCGACGGCACATCTCATCGAAGGCACTCCGGCGAACAAACAATACAAAGAGCTCAAAGCGCAGGGCATCGAGCTCAAGGAATTTACCGCCGAGTTCGTGATCAAGAACGGCAAGATGCTCGGCGAGCGTCGCGAGGAGTTCCAGAAAATTTTGCAGCAGCGTTAGTCCGTGCTGCGCTCATCCGAGCTTCGCTCGGAATCTCAAATGACAAGTCTCATATCTCAAACGGGATTTTTAAATTTGAGATTTGAAATATGAGATC
>DATFWH010000034.1:0-4386 GCA_035259465.1 Binatia bacterium | reverse complement strand
GTCGGTGCAGGCGCGCGACATCATCGCCGGTCCCGGCGTCGAGATCCTGAACCCGGACCAGCACATCGCGACGCTCGCGCGCGACGCCAAGCTCGAGATGGAGATGGTCGTGAAGCTCGGGCGCGGCTACGTGCCCGCCGAGCGCAACAAGGAAGAGGGCGTCCCGGTCGATACGATCTCGATGGACGCGATCTTCTCGCCGATCCGCAAGGTCAACTTCACCATCACGAACGCGCGGGTCGGCCAGCGGACCGACTACGACCGGCTCGTCTTCGAGATCTGGACCGACGGCGGCATCAAGCCCGACGACGCGGTCGCCTACGCGGCGAAGATTCTCCAGGATCAGCTGCAGATTTTCATCAACTTCACCGAGGAGCCGCAGCCGAGCCGACGGGACGAATCGCCCACGACGCCGCTGAACGAGAACCTCTACCGCAGCGTCGACGAATTGGAATTTTCCGTGCGATCGCAGAACTGCCTGCAAAACGCCGACATCAAATATATCGGCGAGCTGGTCCAGAAGACCGAGCAGGAGATGCTAAAAACGAAAAATTTCGGGCAAAAGTCTCTCAACGAGATCAAGGAAATACTGCGCGGCATGGGACTCGAGCTCGGCATGAAGCTCGATCATTTCCCGTCCCGCGAAGAAATCGAAAACCGCCGCCGGGCGCGCGAGAAGGAGACGGCTTAAACGGCTGACGGGATCTATGCGCCATCTAAGAGCCGGAAAAAAATTCAACCGCAGCGCGAGCCATCGCCGCGCGCTGCTTAGAAATCTCGTCACCTCGCTGCTGCGCCACGAGCGCATACAGACGACCGACCCGAAAGCGAAGGAGCTCCGCCGCTGGGCGGACTGGATGATCGGCCTCGGGAAGCAGGGGACGCTGCACGCGCGACGCCAGGCGCTCGCCGTCATTCAGGACGAGGCCGTCGTGCACAAGCTGTTCGATTCGCTCGCGGCGCGATTCAAGGACCGTCCCGGCGGCTACAGCCGCGTGGTCAAGATCGGCTGGCGCCGCGGCGATCAGGCGGCGCTTTCGATCGTCGAATTGCTGCCCGCGGAGGCCCCGGCGAAAGCGGAAGGCGGCCCGAAAAGAAGCCGCCGCCGCACGAAGAGCCAAGACGGCGAAAAAAAGGGCGAGACAAAACAGCCGCGCCGCCGCGCCAAAGCGGCGACGGCCTAGCGCCGGTAAAGTTTTGTCAAGGGACGGTTCGCAAGAACCGCCCCTTTTTTATTGCCTTCCCGTCCGCGCGAGCAGCCGGTCAAAGCTCTCACCGTCACTTCCAGGGAATTTCACCGAGTGAAACCTCGGCGTGAAGTAGCCTGCCAGATCAAATAATCTTCTCGCCTCCGCCGGTTTCCATAGCGCACCCACGCGGATGCTCGGGTCGCCGGCAGCGCTGCGTTTCTGATCGAACTTCACCGACGAATGAACGAACTCGGCATGCGTTTGTTCGCCGCTGACGTACGGGATGAGAAACGCGATCGCTTTCTCCAGCGTCGCGCCGTTCGCTGTTTGTTGCCGGTAGAAGGCCGCGCCGTTTTTATCGGCGGCGATCGCGAGTTCGACGAGCGGCAATAAATCGTAGACGTGATAATGCAGCGCGTCGCGCTGGTGAAAATCGAACGTGGTGCCGTCCGGATTTAGGTTGCGCTCCAGGTGGTGGCTGTACTCGTCGGCGACCCAGCGGCCGAGCGCCACGTCCGGCAGAAGGTAAGCGACGTGGCCGATGATCTTAAGCCGGTGGCTCATGTGGTTGTTTTTCGCCGAGTTGCTTTCAGGGTGAATCTCCGTCTTTTCTTTTTCTGCTATCCGCAGCAGCCATCGATCGGTTTGCCCGCGCTCGTCGGCGGAGAACAATCCGCGCGTAAGATCGTAGCCTCTCATGAGACGGACGAACTCCGTTTCGTTGATCGGGTTTCCGTCGGTCTCGTAGACGGGGACCCATGCGAGGATGAGTGCACGCGCATTCGTCCCATAGGCCGGCTTCCCCGTGAGCGCGTAGCAATATCCGAGCGCCTCGATTTTGAAGAGATCGCGCCGCGCGGCCAAGCTTCGGATTCTCTCGGGATCGTTGTGCAGCCGCCCTTCCGAGACGATCTTCTTTACCGGCTGCGGCGCTTCGCTCAGAGCGCGATCGGCAATCTTTTGCACGGGCGCAAAAGCCGCCGCGGCGGCGGGCTCGTTCTTAAGCGCTTGTTTCAGGGCCGCGATGTGTCGCTCGCTCAGCGTAATGCGGGCGGTATTTGGGAGATCGGCGGGTGTACCCGGCGCCGCGGCAACGAGAAGAGATAGCAACGCAAGCACGACGCGCATGCGTCGAGGGTACCGAATGGAGCTAAAGAGTGTCAACGGTTGGTCTTTGCTCGCTGCCGTGATAACAGACTCAGCCATGACCGTATTGCGCCACTCCATCGCCGGAATCGCGAGCATTCGGATCGACGAAAATGGGTTGGATCGTCTTTCCTGGCGTGACTTCGGCAAGGGCCTCTCCATGGCGCGGCTCGCGCGCGAAGGGAAGCGAGAGCTCGTCGTCTATCGGATCGCGGCTGGGGCCGCGCCCGACGTTTTTCTCCGCCACGAGCACGTGGGCGGCGAGTTTTATCTCGTCCTCAAAGGCACGATTACCGATGAGACAGGCTCGTACGGTGCCGGCGACGTCGTCTATCTCGACCCTAAATCCGTCCATACGCCGTGTGCGCCGGCGGATGCCGGTGAGACCGTCATTCTCGTTCTCTGGCCCGAAGGCGTGACGGTGCTGGAGTAGGCGGCCGGGCGGAATGGCGGATATTTCGTTTTTCGTTCTGTTGAGCGGCGCCGCGCGGAAAAATTCTTTCTTTGCAGGGGCAGAAAAAAAGCGCCTCGTGAGCGCCGCGGCCGCCGAAGCCGCGGAGGTCAGCAGGGGAGCGTCAGGATGAAGGTCGAGCCTTTGCCGAGCGCGCTGTCGGCGCGGATCGTTCCTTTGAGAAGATCGGTATATTTTTTAACGATATAAAGTCCCAGGCCGACGCCGCCGTAAGAGCGCGTTTCGGAGCTGTCGACCTGGTGGAAGATCTCGAAGATCGAGGACAGCATCTCTTTCTGAATGCCGATGCCGGTGTCCTCGACCTCGACCCGCAGCATTTTCGTTTGCGGCGCGTAAGCCGCCCGCACGCTGATAGTTCCCTTCTCGGTGAATTTGATCGAATTATTGACAAGATTTTGCACGATGTGCTTGACCTTTGCGGCGTCCGTTTTGACGATCAGGTGGTCGCGGGGATAAGCCCATTGCAGCGTGACATTCTTGTCGAGCGGAAAGTCATAATTGGATCTTAAGCCGTCGAGGAATTCGCCGAGGTCGAATTCCCGCATGTCGATCTGAGCCTTGCCCGCTTCGATGCTTGTCGCTTGAAGGATCTGGCTGATCATGATCAGCAGGTCGGTCGACCGGCCGATGACTTTTTCCAACGCGCGGCTCTGCTGCGGATTCACGGGGCCGAGCACGCCTTCCTTGATCATCCCGGTGTAGCCCATGACGACATTCAGCGGCGTGCGCAGCTCGTGGGACATGACGCTCAAGAATTCGTCTTTGGCCTTGTTGGCTTTCAGCAGGTTCGCATAGGCGCCTTCGAGCTCCGAATTCGCCTTTTCGAGCTCGCTCGTTTTATCCTTCACTTTCTGTTCGAGCGTTGCATAGGAGATTTTAAGCTCGCCCGCCATGCGGTTGAACTGCTGCGCGAGCTCTTCGATCTCATCTCCGGTGGCAATCGCCACGCGATAGTCGAGATGGCCGGCGCCGATGATCTTCGCTCCCTCGTGCAGCTCCCGGATCGGTCCGGTGATCCGCGCACTCAACCAGGCCATGATCGCGGCGCCGACCAGAAGAACGGCGATGAGAAGCATCAGCGCCGAGCGTTTTAAGAGACCGACATTGGCGAGCGCCGCATCGCTCGGCTCCTCGAGAATAACCGCCCAGCCGAGCCCGCGGACCGGCGCGTAAGTGCTGAGCACGGGCAGGTCCATGATTCCGCGTGATTCCTTCGCGGGATTGGCGTCCGCCCGCGTCGGGTTGATCAAAAATTCGCGAACCTTGTCGAGCAACCGCAAGTTGAGATTTTTCGAAACCGGCGACGCATCTCCGTGAGCGATGAGACTCCCCTGTTCGTCGACAAGATAGGCGTAACCTGCGGTGCCGAAGCGGACCTTTTGGATGACCTCCCACAAGAAGGAGAGGTCGGCTTCGACCGACAGTACTCCCACGATATTTTGCGCCGTACCCCACAGCGGAATGGCGATCGTAATGTAAGGCTGCCCCTGGCTTGAGAGGTAGACGCGGCTGATGTAATCTTGACCCGCCATCGCGCTAAGGAATTTGGCCGACTTGCTTGCGTCGGCGAGATCGGTC
>DATFWH010000033.1:0-2766 GCA_035259465.1 Binatia bacterium | reverse complement strand
AGTCCAAGGCCGCCGGCCTCGGACCGTGCATCCATCACATCGGCATCGAGGTCGACGACATGAAGAGCTACACCGAGCAGATTAAAAAGCACGGCTGCGAGATCGTCAGCGACCCGGGCGTGATTCCGGTCAAGTTCCGCGCGCCGGGCGGGACGATCCTGGAGATCGTGCCGCGCCAGCGCTACAAAAAGCCCGCTGGGGAGTGACGATGGACGTCAAGGTTTACTACCGCCCCGGCTGATTCACCTGCGCCAGCACGAAAGAGTTTCTTTCGCGGAACGGGATTCGATTCGAGCCGCGCGACGTCGAGAACGACGCTGGCGCGCTGGCCGAGCTTCGGGCGCTGGGCATCAAGAATGTTCCCGTGACCGTCGTCGGCGACACGGCGGTCACCGGCTTCGATCGCCGCGAGCTCACGCGCGTCTTTAATCTGGAACAGAAGAAAGACAAGCCGCTCGCCGACACGCGTCTCTTCGAGCGGCTGGACCAAATCATGGGCGCGGTCATCTGCGCGACGCGCCAGGTGCCGGCGCAATACACGAACTGGACCACGCCCGACCGCGACCGCCCGCTCAAAGTCTTCTGCTACCATATATTGGTCGATCCGATTCACGTGCTCGATGCGATCGCCGGCGGAAAATACGACGGCGGCTTCAAGCTCACCTACAACGAGAAGGCCGCGCTGTTCGACACGATGGAAGACGTCGCGCGCTTCGGCGAGCAGTGCCGCGACCGCGTGCGCCGCGCGGGCATCGATCTCAAGCGTGGCGAGCTCGACCGCGAGATCGACGGCTACGCCGGCAAGACCGACGGCCACGAGCTGTTCCATCTCGTCTTGAGCCATTCGGCCCATCATTTGCGCCAGCTCTACGACATGCTCGGAAGAATCGGCGTGAAGCCGTCCGAGCCGCTCGCCGCCGAAGATTTCCACGGCATCCCGATGCCGGAAAGCCTCTGGTGAGTTCTCTCGCCTAAGACTTAGGCAGGTGCTTTAAACTTAAGCAAAAACCGCCGGTCCTTACTTTCACCGGCTCGCGCACGCGATTGATTATAAAGAAAAAATAAAAATCGCTGTGCGGCACGGCCGTTGCTAAGACTTTTCTCGTAGTCGCAATCGAGGCGGTAAATTCATCTTGCCTTCGTTCCAAAATTCGTGTTAGGCCTGCACAGCTTCAACGCTGAAGCATACGGTCAAGGAGGACTGAATGTGGCAAAGTATTTAAAGCTCACCGCGCTTTTTCTCTTTCTCTGCTCCACTATTATAATCACCGTTGACTCGCCGGTCTTCGCGGCCGACGAAAAGCCTTCAGCGGCCGCTCCCGCAGCGCCCGCGGCTCCGGCGGCGCCCGGCGCTCCCGCCGCGGCCGCGCCGAAGATCGACAAGGGCGACAACGCCTGGATGCTCACATCTTCGGCGCTCGTCTTGATGATGACGATTCCCGGCCTGTTTCTCTTCTACGGCGGCCTCGTCCGCGGGAAGAACGCGCTCGGGACGATCATGCATAGCTTCATCATCGTCGCGCTGATCAGCATCCAATGGGTCTTGTGGGGCTACAGCCTCGCCTTCGGACCCGACCACGGCGGCATCATCGGCGGCCTCGACTGGTTCGGTTTGAGCGGCGTCGGCGCCGATCCGAATCCGGATTACGCCGCGACGATTCCGCACCAGACGTTCATGATCTACCAGGCGATGTTCGCGATCATCACGCCGGCGCTCATCACCGGCGCGATCGCCGAGCGCGCGAAGTTCAGCACGTTCGTGGTCTTCATGCTGCTGTGGGCGACGTTCATCTACGACCCGCTGGCGCACTGGGTCTGGGGCGTGAAGGGCTGGATGCGCGAGATGGGCGCGCTGGATTTCGCCGGCGGCACCGTCGTCCATATCAGCTCGGGCATATCGGCGCTCGTCGCCTGCTGCATGTTCGGCAAGCGCATCGGCTTCCCGCAGGAGCCGATGATGCCGCACAACCTCCCGTTCAGCGTCATCGGCGCCTCGCTCCTCTGGGTCGGCTGGTTCGGCTTCAACGCGGGCAGCGCGCTCGCGGCCGACGGCCTCGCCACGAGCGCCTTCGTCGTGACGAATACGGCGACCGCCGCGGCGGCGCTCTCTTGGATGATGATGGATTGGATCACGCACGGGAAGCCGACCGTTCTCGGCGCGGCGAGCGGCGCGGTCGCGGGACTCGTGGCGATCACGCCCGCGTCCGGCTTCGTCGGACCGATGCCCGCGATCCTCATCGGCCTCGTCGCCGGCGTGCTGTGCTCGAGCGCGTGCAGCTTGAAGACGAAGCTGGGCTACGACGACTCGCTCGACGTCGTGGGCGTCCACGGCGTCGGCGGCACGTGGGGCGCGATCGCGACCGGACTCTTCGCCTCGAAGCTGATCAATCCCGCCGGCAACGACGGCTTTTTCTTCGGCAATCCGCACCAGCTGCTCGTGCAAGTGATCGCGGTGCTCGCGACGTGGATTTTCGCCGCGGTCGGCACGATCGTGATCCTGTCGATTCTCAAGGCGTTGATGGGCCTCAGAGTCTCCGAAGAAGAGGAGCTCATGGGTCTCGACTTGAGCCAGCACAACGAAAGGGGTTATTCGATGTAAAGCTAGCCCTTCGCGATTGAATATGATAACGGAACGGTTTCAGCGTCATTTTCGTTTCTCAACCCCTAAGAGAGGAAGGTAAAAGTAAACATGTCAGTCAAGGACGTATTAGAATTAGCGAAGAAGAACAAAGTGGAGATCGTCGATCTCAAATTCATCGACATGCC
>DATFWH010000032.1:0-8377 GCA_035259465.1 Binatia bacterium | reverse complement strand
CTTCGTGCATTCCGGTGTAGAAGTGCATCGCCGGAATGCCTTTATTATAGAACGAGGCGTGATCGCTGCCCCCGCCGGTCGCTTTCATCTCGACGTCGAGGCCGTTCGCGGCGCGGCCGATCATAGCGCGGAATTCTTTCGCGGTGTCCGCCGTATTCACCATCAGCCGGTTGTCCCTCATGCGCCCGACCATGTCGAGGTTGATCATCGCCTTGGTCGCGGCGAGGGGAAACGGCGGATGGTCGACGAAGTAGCGTGATCCGTATAGCCCCAGCTCTTCGCCGGTAAAGGCGACGAAAATAAGCGTTCGCGGCGGCGGCTTTCCGGCGGCGAAGCGCTGCGCCACGCTCAGCATGACGGCGACCCCCGAGGCGTTGTCGTCGGCGCCGTTGTGGATCTGCCCCTCGGCCTTGGGGTCCATCGTGCCGTAATGGCCGAGGCCCAAGTGGTCGTAATGCGCGCCGATGACGATGTTTTCGCCTTTCAGTTGCGGGTCGGCGCCGGGAAGCACGGCGACGACGTTGTCCGTCTGCCGCGAGATCTTTTTAAGGCTTACCGCGAGCCGCGCCCTGAGTCCGGCGACGGCGGTAGAGCGCGGCTTCTCGTCGCGATCGATCGCGACTTTCAGATCGTTCAGGGAGAGGCCGGCGCCGCGCAGCGCGGACTCGGCCGTTTCGCGCCGAATCTGCGCGGCGACGAGTTCGCCTTGCCCGTGGCCTATGCTGCGCGCGAGCGTCATGAGTTCGTCGTGCGGCGAGTTTAGATCGACCAAAATGAGGCCGGCCGCGCCGTGGGCGCGGGCGTTCGCCGCCTTGGCGGTGAGCGTTGCGTAGCGCGAGGAGCGGGGATATTTGCCGAATGGGCTCTTGTCGTCCTTGGCCGAGGGCTCGTACCTCAGCACGACGACGATTTTTCCCTTGGCGTCGATGCCGGCGTAATCGTCATAAGCGTAATTCTCGGCTGTGATGCCGTAGCCGGCGAAGACGACCTCTCCTTCGGCCGTGGCGGAGGCCGAAAACCCGAGCGGACTCCAATCCCGCCCGAGCGCGAGCTCGGCGGCGCCGAGCTGCGCCTCGTTCCGGCCGACGGGCTCGACTCCGGTCGTTACTTCCAGCCGCTGGAAGTAGCCCGCCGTGCCGCCGGGCGCGAGGCCGTATTTTTTGAATTGCGCGGCGATGTAGTCGCGCGCCAGGTCGATTCCAAGCGTGTCGACGCCGCGGCCCATCATGTCGTCGGCGGCCAGCGTCTGCACGTGGCGCGCGAGCTCCGCGGCGATCGGAGCGCTCGCGCTCCGGGGCATCTCGTTCGCCGAGCTTAACAGGCTGAAGACAAACGTCAGGAAAAGCGCGGCGGTCAGAAGCGCGCCGCGATCGAGCTTGCGGATCGTTTTCATGCGGCTCCCACGAGGTTAGCAGACGCTTTTCGGCGGGTAAAGTTCGACGGTCCGCCTGCCGGATATGGGGATTGACTCAGCCGTCGCGGCTGGTTAGTCTTTGCAGGCGCGCCGGACCCGGCGCAGGTGTGCAACAAGGAGAAAGCGGCATGGCTAAATCGGTGGTGGTTTTCACGCAGCCCGGCTGAGGCCCGTGTCATCGAGAGAAAGAGTTTCTTTCTCAAAAGGGCGTAGCTTTCGTGGACAAGAATGTGCGCGAGGATCCAGAGGCATTGAAAGAGCTGTTGGGATTGGGATATCAGAGTACCCCGGTGACTTTAATCGACGGCCAGGCCATCGTCGGCTTCGACCCGGACAAGCTGACGGAGCTTTTGGGGCTTTAAGCAGGGGAGAGGAGGAGACGATGATGAAGACAGCACACCTCGTCGGCGCGCTCTTTTGTTTGGCGGTCCTGTCGGCGGCGACGCCGCTGCGCGCGCAGTATAAGGACGTGATAGAGGAATGGAGCGGCGTGCAGGCGCCGAAGCCGCCCGAGCTCAAGCCCGTGACGCTCGATTCCAGCACGGCGGTGCTCTCGCTCGATTTCGTCAAGCAGACGTGCAACACGGAGCGGCGTCCGCGCTGTCTCGCGACGGTGCCGAAAGTCGAGGGACTGCTCAAGCAGGCGCGGGCGAAGAAAGTTACCGTCATCCACAGCATCACGGCGGCCGCGACGCCGGCCGATATTCTAAAAGAAGTCGCGCCGCTCGACGGCGAGCCGGTCGTCAAGGCGTCCGCCGACAAGTTTCTCGGCACCGACCTGGAAAAGATTTTGAAAGAGAAAGGCATCAAGACGGTGATCGTCACCGGCACGGCGGCGCAGGGCGCCGTGCTCAACACCGCGAGCCAGGCGGCGTTCCGCGGCATTAAAGTCGTCATCCCCGTCGACGGCATGTCCGCCGAAAACACCTACTTCGAGCAGTACACCGCGTACCACCTGACTAACGCGCCCGGCGTCGGACAGCAGACGACGCTAACGCGCATCGACATGATCAAATAACGGAGGACAGAATGCCGGAAGAAATCAAACAACTCGTCGAAGAATACCGCGGCGGCAAGATCACCCGGCGCGAGTTCATTCAAAAGGCCGTCGTCCTGACCGGCAGCCTCGTCGCCGCGACGACGCTGATCGATACGCTCGGCACGACCTATGCCGCGCAGGTCGATCCCAAAGACCCCGGCTTGACGTCCAAGGACGTCGAGTTTAAAGGTCCCGGCGGGACGGTCTCCGGCTATCTCAGCGAGCCGAAGACCGGCGGCAAGCACCCGGCGGTGATCGTCATCCACGAGAACGGCGGCTTGACCGACCACATCCGCGATGTCGCGCGCCGATTGGCGAAGGAGGGTTTCGTCGCCCTCGCGCCGGACTTGCTCTCGCGCAAAGGCGGCACCGAGAAACTAAACCCGAAGGGCGGAGGGCTCTCGAACATCCGCGAGCTCGCGCCCGAAGCCAATGTCGCGGAGGACGTCGGCGCGGCGCTGGCGTATTTGAAGTCCTTGCCGGAAGTCGGCAACGTCGGCCTCACCGGCTTTTGTTGGGGCGGCCAGCAGGCGTTCAACGCGGCGACGCAGGTCAAGGGGTTGAAGGCGGTGGTCGTTTACTACGGCCGCACGCCCACTCCGCCGGAGCTGATCGAGAAAATCGAGGCGCCGGTGATGGCGCATTACGGCGGCGAAGACAAGCCGATCAGCGACAACGCGCCGGCGACCGCCGAGGAGATGAAAAAATACCACAAGCAGTTTACCTACAAGATCTATCCGGGCGCGAAGCACGCGTTCAACAACGACACGAATTCCGATCGCTACAATCCGGACGCGGCCAAAGAAGCGTGGGCGAAGACGGTCGACTTCTTCAAGACGAACCTTAAAGGCTAAAGGAGCAAAGTCATGAAAAAATTTGTCATCGCGCTCGCCGCCGCCGCGCTGCTGGCGGGCTCCTACGGCGCGGCTTTCGCGCGCTGCGGGCCGCTCATCAAAGAGGGCCGCGAGCTTCTGGGCACGACCAAGGTCTCGAAGGCGGATCAGGACAAAGCCCGCGGCCTGCTCGACGAGGCGCAGAAAAACCTCGACGCGGGCGACCACGCGAACGGCGTGAAGAACGCCAACGCGGCGCTCGACATCCTGAAGAAGAAATAGCGCGCTATTTTTTGAGCTCCGAGCGCCAGCTCGACGAGCTCAGCATCCGGCCGCTCACGTGTCTCCCATCGTCGCTGCCGAGGAACACGAAGACCTCGGTCACCGACTCGGGCGCGCTGCCGTGAAAGCCGGTGAGCTTGGTCGCGACGTAGCCGGGCTCGACCGAGTTGACGCGCACCTTGCGGCTTCCCGCCTCGGCCGCGAGTATCTGCGTGAATCCTTCCAGCCCCCATTTGGATGCGCCGTACGCCGCGAAGTTGGCGTAGGCGCCGCGGCCGATCGAAGACGAGACGTTGATAATCGAGCCGCCGCCGTTGCGGAACATCACCGGCAGCACCGCTTTCGCCATGAGGAAGGGGCCGCGCAGATTGACCGCCATCGTATAATCCCATTTGCCGACGTCGTATTCCGTGACGGGCGTGGGGCGCGTCATTACCCCCGCGTTGTTGATCAGCACGTCGATCCTGCCGAAATGCCGCGCGACCTCGTCGACGAGCCTTTTCACGTCTTCCTCCTGCGAGACGTCGCAAGTCCGCGCGAGACAGTCGGCGCCGAGCGCGCGTATCTCCCCGGCGGCCTTTTCGATCTCTTCGGCCGTCCGCGCGCAGACGGCGAGCTTCGCGCCCTCGCGGGCGTAGGCCAGCGCCACCGCTTTGCCGATGCCGCGCCCGCCGCCGGTAATCAGCGCGATCTTGTCGTCGAGCTTCATGCTTTAAGCCATACAATGTTCGCGCCGTTCTGCCAACTTCCGGCGCTGTATAACCTATGCCGCGGATGCTATAAGTAAGCTGCGTTCTATTGATCGGAGATCGCCGCTTGCGGAAAACTCGCCGACTCGCCGCCTTCATTTTCGTCTGTATAGCCGCGTCGTTTTATCATGCCGCTACGGCCGCGCCGGAGGCGGGCAAGCGGCCGATCTGGAAAATTCAGTCGCAAACCAACGTCGTCTATCTGATGGGGTCGATCCATTACCTCAAGCCGCAGAACTACCCCCTGGATCCGGCGATCGAGTCCGCGTTCAAAGACGCGAAGACGGTCGTCTTCGAGATGGACCTCGACAGCACCAAGGGAGACGAGGCGCAGCATCTGCTGGTGGCGAAAGCGGCGTACCCGGACAAAACGACCCTCCAGCAGCACGTCTCGGAAAATACCTATCAGCTGACGGCCGAGAAGCTGAACCGGCTCGGCCTCGATATCGATCTGTTCAAAGTATTCAAGCCGTGGTTCGTCGCGAACATGATCATCGCGCGCTCGATGCAGACCCTGGGCTTCGACCCGGCGTACGGCGTCGATCAGTATTTCTTCCGCAAGGCCAAAGAGGCGAACAAAAAAACCGTCGCGCTCGAAACCTTCGAGAACCAGCTCGACGTCTTAAACAAGATGCCCGACTTCGTGCAGGATCTCATGCTGGTTCAGACCGTGCGCACGTCCGATTCCATGCGCGCCGGGGTGAACACGATCGTCAAGGCCTGGTCGGCGGGCGATCTGAAGACGCTCGACGCCGCGCTGCTGCAAGGCATGCGGGAGTATCCCGAGGTCTACCAGCGCGTGATCGTCGAGCGGAATCACATCTGGCTGCCGAAGATCCGCAAGTTTCTCAACGAGAACGAAAACTATCTGGTGATCGTCGGCGCCGGGCATCTGGCCGGCAGGGAAGGGCTGGTCGAGGCGCTCAAGGCGCAGGGCTATTCCATCGAGCAGTTGTAGCGACACATGCCGACAACCGGCCATACGCGCAAGGCCGCCCGCCCGCGCCTTCTGCCGACCGTTACGGCGGCGCTGAGACTTCGCTGCCCGCGCTGCGGCGTGGGCGAGATGTTCGAGGGATTTTTCCGCATGCACGCGGAATGCGCCTTCTGCCGGCTCAGATTCGAGCGCGAGCAGGGCTTTTTCGTCGGCGCGATCTACGTCAACTATGCCGTTACGGTCTTGATCGCGATGCCGGGGTTTTTTCTGCTCGACCGCTACGGCGCCACGCTCACGCAGCAGCTTATATTCTGGGGCGCTTTCGTGGTGATTTTCCCGCTCGCTTTCTTCCGCCACTCGCGCAGCCTCTGGCTCGCCGTCTCGCACCTGCTCGATCCCGGCGACGACCGCTGGCTCAAATCCCTCCCCAAGCAGGGGGCGCGCTAGCCGTGGGCAACCTGGGGCCGGCCGAGGCGCGCAAGCGCATGATGTTCGGCGCGGCGATGCTCGCGCTCGGGTTGATCCTCGCCGCCGCGCTCTTTTTCCTCAATCTCCAAGGCCCGTGGCTGCTTTTTCTCTTCGTTCCGTTTTGGCTCGCGGCTCTGGGCCTGCTCCAGGGGCGCGAGAGCACCTGAGTCGCGCTCGCCGCGCGCGGCGCGCGCAATCTCGATCGGGGCGAGGAGAGGATCTTGGACCCGGCCGCCGCGGCGATGCTGCGCGGGAAGGCTTCGGGGATACATATGACGGCCGCCGCGTTCGGCCTCGTGCTGACGGCGATCGGCTTTATGCTGTTTTACGAACTATATTAAGCTTTCTCGTTTCTTATTGGAGGATTCCATGAGTGAACTAGCCGCGAAGGAATGCGTACCGTGCCGCGGCGGCGTGCCGCCGCTGAAAGGCAAAGAATTAACCGATCTCCAGGCGAAGCTCGGCGGCGGCTGGAAAGTCGTCAACGAGCATAACCTGGAGAAAGAATATACCTTCAAGAATTTCCGCGAGGCGCTCGACTTCACCAACCGCGTCGGCGAGATGGCGGAAAAGCAGGGGCACCATCCCGATATCTATCTCGCGTGGGGCAAGGTGAAGCTAACGATCTGGACGCACAAGATAGACGGGCTGACGGAAAGCGACTTCGTCTTCGCCGCGAAGGCGGACGCGGCGCTGTAGCGACGTGTCGGGGCGCAATTTATTGCGCCTTCTCTTTTAGTCACCCCCGAATGTTTTAATCGGGGGTCCAGTCCGAAATCCTGGATTCCCGCTTTCGCGGGAATGACGGAAGGAGAAGAGGGCGGTTCGCGAACCGCCCCTACGGCTTTTTCTCCTCCAGCGCGCCCATCGCGATCGCGGCGTGGGCGAACGGCGCGCCCGCGCCGAGCGCCATCGCGACGAAGACCGCCTCGGCGATCTCCGCCTCCGAGGCGCCGGCCTTCTGCGCGCGCTTGGTGTGCGCGTCGATGCAGTAGGGGCACTGGGTCGCGTGCGCGGCGGCGACCGCGACGATTTCTTTCGTCTTTACGTCGAGCGCGCCGGGCTCGAAAACTTTCCTGTCGAAGTCGATGAACGACGCGAACAGCTCGGGCTTGAGCTGCCTGAGCTTGCGCAGGTTCTTGGGGTCGTCGTGATAATGCTCGGCCATTAAACTCGCTCCTGGGAAAATTTTCCGAATCATAGCCGGTGGATCGAACTTAGACAAACGCCCGGCGGCCGGTTGACAATCCGCGCCGGCGCCGTTCAGAATAGGTAAAACCGGAAAGGACTTGCTTATGCCGTCATTCGACATCGTCAGCCGGGTGGATTTGCAGGAGATAGACAACGCGGTCAACGTCGCGCGCAAGACGATCCTCACGCGCTACGACTTCCGCGAATCCAAGACCGAGATCAACCTGGACAAGAAAGAGAAGAAGATCCGCGTCGTCACCGAGGACGAGATGAAGATGCGCGCGGTCCAGGAGTCGCTGATCGAGAACGCCGTGCGCCGCAAGATCGATCCCAAAGCGCTCGACGCGAAGGAGATCCAGCCGACGGCGCGCGGCATGATCTCGCGCGAGATCGCGATCAAGGAAGGCGTCGATTCCGACACCGCGCGCGCGATCGTGAAGCTGGTGAAGGGGCTCAATTTGAAAGTGCAGGCGGCGATCCAGGACCAGCAGGTGCGCGTCTCCGGCAAGAAGATCGACGACCTCCAGAGCGTGATCAAGGCCGTGCGCGCGGCGAACCTGGGCATCCCGCTGCAATTCATCAACATGGCGAGCTAGGAGGCGCGATGAGCGAGAAGATTCAAAAGAGCGAAGCCGAGTGGAAAAAAGAGCTGACGCCGGAGCAGTACCACGTCTGCCGCGAGAAGGGGACCGAGCGCGCGTTCACCGGCGCGTACTGGAACACGCACGACAAGGGGACTTACCTCTGCGCCTGCTGCGGCAACGAGCTGTTCAGCTCGGATACGAAATTCGATTCCGGCACCGGCTGGCCGAGCTTCTGGCAGCCGATCGACCCTGCGAAGGTCGAGACCGAGAGCGACCGGAGCTACGGCATGGTCCGCACCGAGGCGATGTGCAGCCGCTGCGGCGCGCATCTCGGCCACGTCTTCGACGACGGCCCCAAGCCGACCGGCCAGCGCTACTGCATCAACTCCGCGTCGCTCAAGCTCGACAAGAAGTAACAGCCGCGTGGAGCGATCGTTTCAGGACCGGGGCGCCGTGCTCCACTGCTACGGCTGCGGCGCCGATAACGCGCAGGGCTTTCAGATCAAATCGTTTTGGGACGGCGACGAGGCGGTCTGCCGCTTCCGGCCCGAGCCGCACCAGTGCGGCGGGCGGAAGGAGATCGTCAACGGCGGCGTGATCGCGACGCTGATCGACTGCCACAGCCTGAACCTCGCGGTCGCGCGCGCGTACAAAGATGAGGGCCGCGCGATCGGCACCGCGCCGGTCATCGGCTACGTCACCGGCAATTTGAACGTGTCGTATCTTAAGCCGGCGCCGATCGACGGCGAATTGGAATTGCGCGCGAAGATCACGAAGATCGAAGGCCGCAAGGCCTGGGTCGAATGCACGCTCTCCGCAGGGGGCGAAGTGTGTGCGAGGGGGGAAGTATTAGGGATTAGAGTCGAAAGGGAAAAGTAAG
>DATFWH010000031.1:0-6843 GCA_035259465.1 Binatia bacterium | reverse complement strand
TCAAGAAGCTCGACGACTCCGGCTTTCTCGATCAGCTATACAAAAAGTGATCGCCAGTTTAATCCCACTTCCAAAACTCAAAATTATTTTACCGTTTCTCCGGCCCATCCTTTTCCGGAACGACAAAGCTGACCAGACTCTGGTCGAGCGCGCGGTGGTTCGCGTCCTCCAACTCGATGAGCACTTTGTGCGCACCTGGTGGAAGACCCATCAGAATGATCGGTTGGCAGCTCGCATCCGCCCACACCCACGGAGCATCGTCGACTCTCACATGAATGTGCCCGACGCGCGGCGAGACGGCCAGAGCATTTTGGCCGAACACCGGCGCGAGGTGCAGGTTCTGCGCGCAATACTGAATGATCGCCACTCCACGCGAGGCGAGCGGCTCGGCCAACGGAGGATAGACGACGATCTTCGCCGGCGGCTCTTGGCCGGTGAGCGGGATAACCGAAGTAAGTCCGCACCCGTCCTTCGGGCTTTGCGCTGAAGCGGTCGCTGCGACCAATACGACGGCGGCGACAAATAGAAGATACGCGCTTCTCCACGCTGCATAACGCAGATTGGCCATGCTCCCTCCAATCTAGGCGACGAGCTGCTGGCCGCCGTCGATGTCGTAGGTCGCGCCGGTGAGCGCCGTGTTCATCATGATGTGGACGGCGAGCGCAGCGATGTCGGCCGGTCCGACGACGCGCCGGATCGGCAGCGTGGCGCGCAGCTCATCGCGGCGCTTTTCGAGCTCGTTGCCGAGGATCGCCGCCGAGAGCGGCGTGTCGACGAAGCCGGCGGCGATGAGGTTGACGCGCACGGGCGCCAGCTCAACCGCCAGGTTGGCGATGAGCGCCGGGCCCGCGGCCGTGAGCGCCGAGATCAACGCGAAACCCGGCGCCCTGCGACGGCCGCCGGTGCCGCCCATAAAAAGCAGCGTCCCTCCCGGGCGAACTTTGCCCGCGGCGTTCCGGGCGACCTGTATCGGCAGCAAGATATGGGCCTCGATGTCGCGGCGCGCTTTTTCGAGGTCGAACTGAGCCAGCGGCGCATAGTAAGGACCGGGGCCGGTGACCAGCATGTGGTCGATCGGCGTGGGCAGCTCGTCGAAGAACCTGCCGAGGCGTTCGAAGTCGATGGCGTCGAAGGCCGCAGTGCTCAGCGCGCCGAGCTCGCTCGCGGCGCGCCGCAGAGGCTCGGCATTCCTGGCGGTGAGAATCACCTTCGCCCCCTCGGCGCGCGCCCGCCGAGCGGTTTCGAGCCCGATGCCGGCGCTGCCGCCGATCACGACGACGGTTTGCCCAATGAGCTCCTGTCCCGTGCTCATGATTCCTCCGATCGACTATGTAAGATTGCGTTCGCTTAAGATTGCAACATCATCCGAACGTGAACGAAAAAGCCTCGGCGCCGGGATCGAGGAACTCGATCTCGAAGAGCCGGTCTCTGACGCGCCCCTTTTGCCTGATGAGCTGATACATGCGCGGCTGCCGGAGCTCGCCGGCCCCATCGGCATTCGCATCGATACCGCGGTCTTCGCCCGGAGCTGCGCCGTCCAGCATCACTCTAAAGCGCACGGGCTTGCCGTTTTTCGACGGCGCCAGCACCATGTGCAGATCGCGGCCGTAGAAGCGGAACGCGATCTTACCCGGCACCTGCTGCAGCACGGCGCTTTCGGCGCCGACGTTCCACGATCCTCCCAAGCCCCACTGATTCAAAGAAGGCCGTGGCGGAACGCTGTAGGTTTTCGCCGCGTCCCGCGCCACTCGCTCGGACGATGCAAACTTTTCCGCGCGAGCATAGCCGACATAAGTTTCGGGAGAGCGCACGTCGTCGCTGGGCGGCGCTTCGGCTCCGTCGGCGGATGGGCGGACGGTGCTCGCATCGAAGCCGCCGGCTCCGATCTCCCGCAAAAGCTCCTGGATGACGCGCTCGGACTTGTCGTACTCGCCCTCGCCGTAGTGGTGATAGCGGATTCGTCCCTTCCCATCGATGAAATAATCCGCCGGCCAGTAGGCGTTCCTGAACGCCTGCCAAATCCTGTGCTCGCTGTCGATCGGGACCGGGAAGGTGATCTTGAGCTCGCGCACGGCGTTTTCCACGTTCGCGCGTTCTTTCTCGAACCCGAACTCGGGAGCATGAATGCCGATGACCACCAGGCCCGCATCCTTATATTTCGCCGCCCAGGCTTTGATGTAGGGCAGCTCGCGCAGGCTGTTAATGCACGAGTAGGTCCAGAAATTTACCAGCACGACTTTTCCGCGCAGCGAGTCCCGCGTCAACGGAGCGGAGTTAAGCCAGCCGACGGCGCCGCTTAATTCGGGCATCGCGCCCTGATCGGCGAGGGCGGCGTGCGCCGCCGGGACGACGGCTTTCTCCGAATGCAGCATGACAATAACCGCGACTGCGATTATCACAGCCACACCCACAGCGCGGGGAATCCAAATCCAGGAATGACTCATCGCACATGCTCCTTAGCTCAGCGATTAGGGCGCGTAACGGGTGAAAATAAAGTCGCGGGCTTTGACTGGCACGTGACAGGAAAAACAAGTTTTAAGCAGTGCCTCGTCGGCAGGTTTGCCGTCTTTGAATTGAGCGAACCCCCACCCACCGGTCGAAGCGTACTTCTTTGAGTCCTTAACCATGAACTGAACGTTAGTGGGGTCGCCAGCGACGAAGGATTGGGCACGGCCAAAGACTTTGTCGTTCTCCTCCGACGGGACATAAGTCCAGGCGAGCCGGGCGATGATGGCGCCGTCGGGGAACGGAAGCCTCCCTTCCCTATAGGCCTTGATCGCCACGTCGTTACCTAAAACGGCGCGCAGATCGTTGAGATTGCCTTCTTCGTGGGCCACCGAGATCAGTTTCCAATCGCGGTATCCGGGCGGAATTTTGATTCCGAAGATCGGGACGGCCTCTCCATCGGTGGGTGCAGATACGGCGGCTATGGAAATGGCTACGCCGGCGGCCGCTGCAATCGCGATCAGCAAACAAACGATCCTCCTCATCCCGTGCCTTCTTTGTCCTCCCATCGCGGGAATTAGAGGTCCTCGAGAGTGTAGCCGGGTTTCCTGAATAACTTCTGCAAATTTTTCTGGATCTCCGGCTTGTACACTTTCTCCGCCCAATCCTTCTGCGGGACGTCTTCGATCGCGACGGAAATCCATTTCTCTCCCGCGCCGAGGGCGTCCATGACGTCTTTCACAATCGCCTCGGTGAGCTGCTTTTTCTGCTGATCGGATCTTCCGGGCCACATCTTCACGATGACGTGCGGCATGATTTTCCCCTCCCTTTATTTTTTCCCGCCGTGATACTGCTCGTCGCTCACCTTCTCCATCCACTCGACCGCCTTGCCGTCGAGCGCCTCCTGAATCGCGATGTGCGTCATCGCCGTCGTCGGCGATGCGCCGTGCCAGTGCTTCTCGTTCGGCGGACACCAGACCACGTCGCCGGGCCGGATCTCGTTGATCGCTTCGCCCCAGCTCTGCACCCGGCCCGCGCCGTGGATCACGATCAGATTCTGCCCCAGCGGATGCGTATGCCACGCGCTTCGCGCCCCCGGCTCGAACGTAACGGCCGACGCCACGACTCGCGCCGGATTCGGCGCCTGCACCAGCGGATCGATACGCACATTGCCCGTGAAATTCTCCTCCGGCCCCTTGCCCGATGGCTGCGAGCCGCTTGGTTTGATCTCCATCGTCCTCACCTCGCTGTCTGGATTTGAATTTACCGCAGGCCGGAAGGACTCGCCTGCTCCGCTTAAGGATGGCCGGAAAGGAGTGAGGCGTCAAGCGGCGTGAGCGGGAATAAACCACGGAGGATATGGGTTTTACCCTGTGAGGCGGTTAGGATAAGCTGCAGGGCTTCTTATGAACGTCCGACGCGTGCGCATCGTCACGGGATTGGTGCTGTTCACCTATCTCACGACGCATCTGCTCAACCATTCGCTCGGGCTCATCTCGCTCGACGCGATGGAGGCCGGGCGCATCTGGTTCCTCGCGCTGTGGCGGAATCCGCTCGGCACCGCCGCGCTCTACGGCGCGCTGCTCACGCATTTCGCGCTGGCGCTCTACGCGATCTACCAGCGGCGCCATTGGCGCATGTCTTACGGCGAGGCGCTCCAGCTCGCCCTTGGCCTCTCGATCCCGCTCATCCTCGCAACGCATTTCGTCGGCACGCGCGTGGCGTACGACCGCTACGGCATCGAGGACCTCTACGCCAAGATAGTGCTTGGATTCTGGCGCCAGAATCCGATGAACGGCCTGCGCCAGGCGGCGCTGGTCCTGATCGCGTGGACGCACGGCTGCATCGGACTGTATTTTTGGCTCAGGCTCCGGCCGTGGTTTCCACGCTTCGCCGCAGCGCTCTACGCCTTCGCGCTCCTGTTGCCGGTCTGCGCGCTGCTCGGCTTTGTCCAGGCCGGGCACCAGATCGATTCTCTCATCGCGCGCGACCCCGGCTGGATCGAGCGGCTCGAGTCGCGAACGAATGTCCTTCGGCCGAGCCAGCGCGACGACTTGAGCGATCTGCGCGACGGGATCGTCTATGGCTTCTGGGCGTGCCTCGCCGCGGTCCTGGCGGCGCGCGCCTCGCGCCACGCCTTTGAGAGGCGGAAGCGCATTCGCATTACCTATCCCGACGGGCGCGAGGCGCTGGTGCCGCGCGGCTTCTCGGTGCTTGAAGCGAGCCGCTTCGCGCGCATTCCGCACGCGTCGGTGTGCGGCGGGCGCGGGCGCTGCTCGACCTGCCGCATCCGCGTCGTGAAGGGATCGGAGTCGCTGCCCGCGCCGAGCGCGGCGGAGCTGAAGGTGCTGCGCCGGATCGGCGCCGCGCCGAGCGTGCGGCTCGCGTGCCAGCTCCGCCCTGCGGGCGATATCGGCGTTATGCCGCTGCTGCCCGCCGACGCGCAGGCGAGCGACGGCTTCGCCCGGCCTTCGTACCGCGCCGGGCGCGAGTGCGAGGTCACCGTGCTCTTCGCCGACCTGCGCTCGTTCACGACAATCGCGGAGCACAAGCTCCCCTACGACGTCGTCTTCATCCTCAACCGCTACGCCGAGATCGTCGGCAGCGCGATCGAGCACGCGGGAGGAATCCCGAACCAATTCACCGGCGACGGCCTGATGGCGCTCTTCGGCGTCCAGACGGCGCCGGAGGAGGGCTGCCGCGCGGCGCTCGCGGCGGCGCGCGAGATCGTCGCCGGCGTCGCGCGCCTGAGCGATCTGCTCTCCGAGGAATTGGGGTCGTCGCTCAAAGTCGGCGTCGGCATTCACACTGGGGCTTGCGTCGTGGGACAGATGGGCTACGGCGTCGCGACGTATATGACCGCCGTCGGCGACACCGTGAACGTCGCGAGCCGTCTGCAGGATTTGACAAAGGAATACGACTGCGCGCTCGTCGTCTCCGAGCAGGTCGCCGCGCGCGCCGGCACCGAAATCACGGACTCGAACCGCCGTCAGGTGAGCGTGAGAAACCGGAGTGAGCCGCTGATCGTCTATGCGGTGAGCGAGCGGAGCACGTTGTTAAAGCAGGAAGGAAACATATGAGCATTTTCAGAGGCCTGCTTGTAGTCGCGCCGCAATGCTTGCTACAAGCGAGGGAATGTCCGTTTCACCTCGGCTCGAGCAACCGACGCAAAGAAGGATTTATTACGGCTGGGTCATCGTCGGCGTCGGCTTTCTTGCGCACATCGCCTCGGCGTTTTCCATCTCCAGCACGCTCGCCGTATTCCTCAAACCGCTTTCCGCCGATCTTGGCATCTCGCGCGGCGCTTTTTCGCTGATCCGCTCCGGCGAGATTCTCATCGGCGCCGCCGCCGCGCCGGCGGTCGGCACGCTGATGGACCGCTGGGGCGGGCGCTGGCTGATGGTCGCGGGCGGCTTGATCTCCGGCGCCGGCTTCATCTGCCTCGGCCAGGCGCGGGACTTCATCCAGTTCATGCTCGTGCGCTGGCTGCTCGTCAGTCCCGGCGATTCGCTGATGGGATCGCTCGTCGTCAACGTGTCGATCGCGCGCTGGTTCGTGCGCATGCGCGGGCGCGCGCTGGCGATCGCAGGCATGGGCCACGGCTTGATGAAGGTATTAATGCCGGTGATCGCCGCGGCGCTGATCGTCTACGTCGGCTGGCGCGGCACCTGGGCGATCTTCGGAGTTTTCGCCCTGCTGCTGGTCGTCCCGCCGGCGCTGCTTTTCATGCGCCGCTCGCCGGAGGAAATGGGACTCTTGCCCGACGGCGGCACGTTCCCGGCGAAAGCGGCGGCCGCCGCGCCGAAGAAGATTCGCTACGCCAAGCGCACCGGCGCCGACGATGTCGAATGGAGCCGGGCCGAAGCACTGCGCACGCCGGTCTTCTGGCTCATCGCCGCCACCTTCGGCGTCGCGCAGATCGGCGTCACAGGGCTCAATCTCCACGTGTTTTCCTACGTCACCGACCAGGGCCATCCCGTTTTCGTCGCGGCGACGGTGATGAGCGTCATCGCGTTCATGCAGTTCGCGACGCCGATCGTCTGGGGTATGCTCGCCGACAAGATGGACAACGGTATCCTCAACATGGCGAAATGCGCGCTGCAGGGCGCCGGGCTTCTGCTCGCGCTTTCGGTGGACGGGATGGCGCCGCTCTACGCCGGATTTTTCATCTACGGCATCGGCATGGGCGGGACGGCGGTGCTGGCGGAAACGATCTGGGCGGATTTTTTCGGGCGCGCGTCGCTGGGAAAAATCCGCGGGATGGGCTCGCTCGTGACGAGCTTCTTGTCGGCCACGGGTCCGCCGTTCTTCGGTCTGCTCTTCGATTACAGCGAGAGCTACGATCTCTCCTTCGGCATTTTCATCGGCATGCTGTTCGTCTCCGCCGTGCTGAGTCTC
>DATFWH010000030.1:0-6135 GCA_035259465.1 Binatia bacterium | reverse complement strand
ATTTTTTCATCCGCAGGCCGATCGTCGCGATGGTGATCTCGATCATCATCGTCATCATGGGGCTTTTCACACTGAAAGGCTTGAGTTTCGAGCAGTACCCGTTTCTCGCGCCGCCGACGATCCGCGTAACGGCGACCTATCCCGGCGCGTCCGCGGTCGCGGTCGAGCAGTCGGTGGCGACGCCGGTCGAGCAGGAAGTCAACGGCGTCGACAAGATGATCTACATGAAGTCGTCGAACACGAGCGACGGCCGCATGCAGCTCGACGTCAACTTTGAGGTCGGTGTCGATCAGGACACCGCGAACGTGCTCACGCAGAACCGGGTCTCGTCCGCGCAGGCGCGTCTGCCGCAGGAGGTCGTGCAGCAGGGCGTCACGGTGAAAAAGCAGAGCCCGAGCATTCTGATGCTCATCTCCGTCTATTCTCCGAAGCAAAGCTACGACGCGAATTTTCTGATCAACTACTGCGGCATCAACCTGCGCGATCAGATTCTGCGCATTCCCGGCATCGCCCAGGTCGATCTCTTCGGCGGCGCGGACTACGGGATGCGCATCTGGCTCAGGCCCGACCGGATGGCGAATCTCGGCCTCACGCCGTCCGATGTCATCTCGGCGATCAAAGAGCAGAACCTGCAGGCGCCGGCGGGCCGCGTCGGTATGGCGCCTGCGCCCAAGGGTCAGGAGTTCACCTACACGGTCAGCGCTCCGGGAAGACTCGTCACCCCGGATGAGTTCGAAAATATCATCATCCGCGAAAGCGCGACCGGTGCGCAGGTTCGCGTCAGAGACGTCGGCCGCGCCGAGCTGGGCTCGCAGGACTACAACTCGTTCGGACGCCTCGACGGCAAAGCCGCCGGGACGATGGCGGTCTATCTACTTCCCGGCGCGAATCAGCTTCAGGCTGCGGAAGCGATCTACAACACGATGCGCCGCGCCAAGGGACTGTTTTTGCCGGACATGGACTACAAGATCGTCTACGATACGACGCCTGCGGTCAAAGCGTCCATCGACGGCATCGTGCACACTTTCTTCGAGGCCGTCGTTCTTGTCACCCTGGTCGTGTTTATCTTTCTGCAAAATTTACGCGCAACGATCATCCCGCTCCTGACCGTGCCGGTGTCGCTTGTCGGCACGTTCATCTTCTTTCCTCTGCTCGGCTTCTCCGTCAACACGCTGTCGATGTTCGGCCTGGTCCTCGCGATCGGCATCGTCGTCGACGACGCCATCGTCGTCGTCGAGGCCGTGATGCATCATCTCGAGCACGGGATGAATCCCAAAGACGCGACCATCCAAGCGATGAAGGAAGTGTCGGCGCCGGTCATCGGCATCGCGCTGATACTCTCGGCGGTCTTCATTCCCGTTGCATTTCTCGGCGGCCTCACCGGCCGCATGTACCAGCAATTCGCGCTCACGATCGCGATCTCCGTTCTGCTTTCCGCATTCAATGCGCTGTCGCTCTCGCCGGCGCTCTGCGCGATGTTCTTGCGCGCGCCCAAGCCGGCGCGCGGACCGCTGGGGAAATTTTTCGGCGGCTTCAACTGGCTTTTTGATCGCACGACCACCGGGTACGTCGGCACTTCACGGCTGCTCGTGCGCCGCTCGATTCTCACCATTTTAATCGTCGTCGGAGTCGCCGTAGGTGCCGGGCTTTTCGGCGGCGCGCTGCCGGCGGGGTTCATCCCCGACGAGGACCAGGGCATCTTCGGTATCAACGTGACGCTCCCGCCCGCCGCGTCGCTCGAGCGGACGAGCGGAGTTCTGGCCCAGGTCGAACAGATCCTCACGAAGACCGAAGGCGTCGATTCGTTTACGACGATCGGCGGCTACGGCGTCGTGACGAGTACATATCAGACGAATTTCGGCACGATTTTCGTCCGCCTGAAACCGTGGGAGGAGCGCCATTCCGAGGCGCTCCACGTCAAGGGAATGATGGCGGGCCTGCAGGCGCAGCTCCGCAAAATTCCGGAAGCCATCATTTTTCCTTTCAACATACCGACGATCTCGGGCTTCGGCGCCTCGGCGGGGTTTAATTTTCTTTTGCAGGATCGCAGCGGCTCGTTGACGGTGCAGCAGTTGGGCGATTTATCCCGTCAGTTTCTCGACGCGGCGCGCAAGCGCCCCGAGCTCGCCAATCTCTTTACGTCGTTCGATCCGCGCTACCCGCAGGTCAAGATCGAACTCGACCGGGAGAAGGCGCGGAAGCTGGGCGTACCGGTCAATGAAGTCTTTCAGGCGCTTTCAGCCGTCATGGGCGGCAGCTATGTCAACGACTTCAACCGCTTCGGACGGCTGTTCCGCGTCTACGTCCAGGCGGACGCCGACTACCGCCGCAAGCCGCAGGACATCGGCAACATCTACGTGCGCAGCCACACGACCAACACGATGATTCCGCTCTCGACGCTCGTCACGATCACCTCGGAGAGCGGGACGGAGGTCACGAACCGTTTCAACTTGTTCCGCTCCGTCGAAATCAACGGCGTTCCGGGTCGCGGCTTCACTTCGGGCCAGGCATTGGCGACGCTCGAAGACGTTTTCAAGCAGACGATGCCGAAGGAGCTGGGTTTCGCCTACTCGAGCCTATCGTACCAGGAGAAAGTCGCGCCGCCCGCGGGGCCGACTTTTGTCCTCGCGATCGTATTCGTCTTCCTGCTGCTCGCCGCGATGTACGAGAGCTGGCGCCTGCCCTGGGCCGTGCTGCTCGGATCGCCGCTCGTCGCATTGGGCTCATTCTTCGGAGTCTGGCTCATGGGTTACGACAACAACGTCTACGTTCAGATCGGCAACATCATGCTCATCGGTCTCGCAGCGAAGAATGCGATCCTGATCGTCGAATTCGCCAAGGCGAAGCACGAAGAAGGCATGTCGGTCGAGGACGCGGCGCTCGAGTCGGCGCGACTGCGCTTTCGCCCGATCCTCATGACCGCGTTCGCATTTATTTTAGGCGTCGTGCCGCTCATGATCGCGAGCGGCGCCGGCGCCGGCGCGCAGAACGTCATGGGCACCGCGGTCTTCTGGGGCATGCTGGTCGCCACGGCGCTCGGCGTATTTCTCATCCCCGGCAACTTTGCGTTCGTCGAAGGGCTCGGACGGAAAAAGAAAGCGGCTCCGAGTCCGGTTTCGCCGCCCGTCCCGTCGCACGAAGGAGCGCACTAGCGTGAAGCGAGTTATTTGCAGCGCGATCGTTCTTTTGTTTTTCAGCGGATGCACGCTCGGCCCGAACTATTCCAGGCCGAATATCGTGACTCCGGATAATCACCGCGACGCGCAAACGCCCGTCGTGGCGGAGTCGCTCGCCGACGTTCCCTGGTGGGAGCTGTTCAAAGATCCCGTCCTCCAAGAGCTGATTCGCGAGGGGTTGAAAAACAACTACGACCTGCGCGCCGCCGCAGCGCGCGTCGAAGAGGCGCGCGCGCAGATCGGCGTCACGAAGTCGTTTCTCTATCCGCAGGTGGGCGCGACGGTCAACGGCACGACGCAGCAGGTCTCGAAGAAGAGCGAGCCGCCGCAAAACCCCACGGCCGACCGGACGTTTATCAATCTGTTCGCCGGCTTGAGCGTGGCGTGGGAGCTCGATGTCTTCGGGAAGATCAGGCGCCAGACCGAGGCGGCGAGCGCGACTTATGTCGCCACCGACATGGACCGGCGCGGCGTGTATATCGCGCTGGTCGGCGACGTCGCGCAGAATTATTTCACCCTGCGGGAGCTCGATCTGGAGCTGGAGATCGCGCTCCGCACGGTCGGTCTCAACGACGAAACGGTTCGGTTCTATCAGACGCGCCTCGACGGCGGCGTGTCGAATCAGCTCGAAGTGGATCAGGCGGTCGCCAACCGCGCGCGCACCGCGTCGACCATTCCCGAGCTGAAACGGCAGATTACCACTCAAGAAAATCTCATCAGCTATCTTATCGGCAGAAACCCCGGGCCGATTGCCCGCGGCGCCGTGCTTACGGATCAATACTATCCGCCGGCGATCCCCGCAGGAATGCCGGCGACTTTGCTGGAGCGCCGCCCCGACGTGCAGAGCGCGGAGCAGCTGCTGGTCGCGGCGAACGCAAATATCGGCGCGGCGAAGGCGCTTTTCTTTCCGGATATCTCTATCAGCTCCGCCGTCGGCGGCCTCAGCCGCAATATCAATATCTTTGACAAGCGCGCGGCGATCTGGTCGGTGTCCGGCGGTTTTTTCCAGCCGATCTTTCAGGGATTCCGGCTGCTCTGGAATTACCGAGGCACGATCGCACGCTTCGAAGAGGCGCTCGCGCAATACGAGAAGGCGGCGCAAAACGGTTTCCGCGAGGTCGCGGACGCGCTCGTAGCCATCGAGAGACTAAGGGAGGTCCGCGCGGAGCAGGAGGCGCAGGTCGCCGCGCTGCGAAATTCCAGCCAGCTGTCGCGCCACCGCTACGATGTGGGCCTCTCGAACTATCTCGAAGTTTTGATCGCCGACCAGGACCTCTTCGACGCCGAGCTGTTGCTCGCCCGCACACGAGGCGCGGAGATGAACGCTGTCGTTCAGCTCTATCGCGCGCTCGGCGGCGGATGGGACGAGCCGCCGGTGCAGGCAGTTGCTCAATAGAAATTGAGTCTTCGATGAGACGCGGCGTGCTTCCCGCCGTTTTGGTCGGTCTGCTCATCGGCATCGCCGTCGGCGTCGGCCTCTACACATTCGCCTACGCGCGCGGCTGGTCCTATCTCACCGACGACCCGGCGGCGTGCGCGAACTGCCACGTCATGCGCGAAGAGTTCGACGGCTGGCTCAAGTCCTCGCACCGCTCGGTCGCGAGCTGCAACAGCTGCCACACGCCGAAAAACCTGATTGCCAAATACTACACCAAGGCCTCGAACGGCTTCTGGCATTCGTTCTTTTTTACCACCGGCGGGTATCCGGACAACATTCAAATTCATCCGGGCAGCCGCGAGATCACCGAGCACGCCTGCCGGAACTGCCACCAGGAAATTATCGACGCGATCGAAGCGACGCATCCGGTGTCAAGCGGCGGGCAGCTTGCCTGCCTCGGCTGCCACAGCTCGGTGGGGCATCTGCAGTAACGACGCGAGTGTAAAGTTTTTGGAGGAAATCCATGGTTGAAACCGTCAACACCGATCCGTCGCGCAGACGGCGCGGCATTTTCTTCGCCATCGTGGGCGCGGCCGTGCTCATCACGATCGTCGCGGTCGGCTTGCTCATGAATATCTTCGAGCGCAAGCAGGAAGCGCGCAATCCGTTTTACCGCGTGGTCGAGCTCAACGATCAAATCGACGACCCGGCGGTCTGGGGCAAGGATTTTCCGCTGCAATACGACGATTACAAGAAGACGACGGACCAGGTGCGCACGCACTTCGGCGGCAGCGAGGCGTTTCCGCATACGCCGACGAAAGCCGATCCGCGCTCCGTCGTCGCCCAGTCGAAGATCGAGGAAGATCCGCGCTTGAAGGTCATGTGGGCAGGATACGCCTTCGCGAAAGACTTCCGCGAGGAGCGCGGCCACGCTTATATGCTCGACGACCAGACCTACACCGAACGCCAGAAGGTCGTGAAGCAGCCCGGCACGTGCATTCAATGCCACGCTTCGGTCTACGTCCCTTACAAGAAGCTCGGCAACGGCGACCTCATCGCGGGATTCGAGAAGATGAACCAGATGCCTTTCTTCGAGGCGCGTAAGCTCGTCACGCATCCGGTCGCCTGCATCGACTGCCACGACCCGACCACTATGCAGCTCCGAGTCACGCGCCCCGGCTTCATCGAAGGCATCGCGGCTTATAAGGCCTCGCAGGGCATTAAGAACTATGACGTCAACAAGGACGCGACGCGGCAGGAGATGCGCGCCTACGTCTGCGGCCAATGCCACGTCGAGTATTATTTCAAGGGGCCGGAGAAGCGCCTCGTCTATCCCTGGGCGAAAGGCATCAAGGTCGAGCAGATTCAAGCTTACTACGACGAAGCGCAGTTCAAGGACTGGACGCACGCCGACACCGGCGCGCCGGTGCTCAAGGCGCAGCACCCCGAGTTCGAACTGTGGAGCCAGGGCATCCACGCGCGCAGCGGAGTCGCCTGCGCCGACTGCCACATGCCGTACGTGCGCGACGGCGCGGTCAAGGTATCCGACCACCAGGCGCGCAGCCCGCTGCTCAACGTCTC
>DATFWH010000029.1:0-3581 GCA_035259465.1 Binatia bacterium | reverse complement strand
GTAAGCCTTCCTGCTACCTTCTCGATCGGGGTACCGACCTGGTGCCATCAGGCACGATAGTTGAGGCTACCTTTTGCCGACCGCTGCCAGGGTACCATGGCTGGAGGCCGCGGGCGTTTTTGGCCCGGCGGAATTCCCTCGTCCATGATTACCTCTCCGTTTCACATTATCGCCCGAAACAAACTTGTCAAGCTAAAAAATTATTTTTTTAGAATTAAATTCGCAAGGCGCTTCTTTATGATCTCTTCGGCTTCGGCGGCCATAGTTTCGACGATTTCGCCCGCCGGCTTGATCGCGTTGATGAGTCCGGCGTCCTGGCCGATGAACAGCGGCGCATTCCGTACGTCGCCTTGCTTCCGCGCCTCCGCCACCCCTTGCGCGATCGCGCGCTGGTCGCGGCGGACGGCCCATCCGCGTCCGGCCCAGCGCTCAATGAAATCATTTCGCAGCGCGCGCGACATGGCTCCCGGCCACACCCGACCGGACGCGAGGTCGGGAATTTCCGTCAATACTGTGTCGTGACCGTCGCTGTGGACGATCGCCTGCTTGAAGTTGGGATGCAAAGGAGACTCGTGCGTCGCTAACAGTCGGGTGCCGACGAGAATTCCGTCGGCGCCGAGGGCCAGCGCAGCGGCGAGCCCGCGGCCGTCGGCAAAGCCGCCCGCTGCGAGCACCGGCAGCGGCGCGACGGCGTCGACGACCATGGGGATGAGCGGCATCGACGCCATCCAGACAACATGACCACCCGCTTCGGTGCCTTGGGCCACAATGATATCGGCGCCGGCTTCGGCGGCGCGCACCGTCTCGGGCACTTCGCCTCCCATGTACATGACTTTGCAGCCGGCCTGGTGCGCGCGGTCGAAATATCCGCGCAGGTCCTGCTCGGCGCGCGCCCACGCGAACGACGCCACCGCGGGCTTCGTCTCCAAGGTTACGGAAAAGCGTTCCTCGTCGACTTCGAAAAGCAGGTGGTTAATGCCGAAGGGCTTATCGGTCGCGCGGCGGATCGCATCGACCTCCGACTTGAGCTTGGCGCGATCCATTCCCGACGTGCCGAGAATTCCGAGACCCCCGCTGTTCGAAACAGCGGCAACCAGCGGCGCGCCGGTCGCGCCGCCGCCCATGCCGCCGAGCGCGATCGGATGGCGGATTTCCAAAAGAGAGCAAAAGCGGGTGTGGATCATCGCTTCGTTTCGGGCTTCTTGCCGGCCTCGCCGGCTTTAGCCGGCTTTTCCATTAGACGCGCGAGCCGGGATGCGGCGATGTAAATCGGCGCATCCGGATTCGCCTTGCAGAACTCGTCGACCCAGGAGAGCAGCGCCGTGCTGTCGGGCGGAACGACTTGCTTCGATGAGTCGCGCCAGTTGTAGCCGGAGATGAAACCGAAGATCCATTGCCGGTACTGGTAGCGGGCGCTCGGCTCTTTGATCGCCTGTGTCCACTGCTTGCACGTATCGCCGCCGGCTCCGACGGTCGTAATGTCCGGCAACGTGGCCGCACCGCACAGGCTCGACGATGCGGCGAGCAGCAGCGCCGCGAGCTTCGTTGCGCGGAGCGTTCGAACGGTGCGCATCTACCGCTCCGCGGCGACTTTGAGCTCCATCGAGCCGATTTTGTCGATCGTGCCTTTCAGACGATCGCCGTCGGCTAATTTTTTCACCCCGGCCGGCGTGCCCGTGGTGATCAAGTCGCCCGGGCGCAGCGTCAGGCAGCTCGTCAGGAAGCGGATGTGCTCGCGGATGCCGCAGATCATGTCGCTGGTGTGCGCCGTCATCGCCGGCTTGCCGTTCTGCTCGACGTTGATCGAGAGATCCTGCGGCTCCTCGATCTCGTCCCTGGTCACGATCCACGGGCCGAGAGCGGTAAACGTATCGAAGCCTTTGCGGATGTTGCGCGTGTTGTGCCGGCCGCGGCCCCAGGGGTCGCGCTGGCTCAAGTCCCAGCAGATCGTGTAGCCGAAGACGTAGTCGAGCGCGCGGTCTTCGCTCACCTTCCGCGCTTTTTTGCCGATGACGGCGCAGAGCTCGCATTCGAAGTCGACGTCCTTGGATATCTTCGGCAGGATGACCGTATCGCCGGGTCCGATGATCGATGACGTCGGCTTCAGGAAAAACTCGGCCATGAGCTCGTCTTTGCTCAGCTCGGCGCGGTCGGCGCTACCCATCTTTATTTTCATCTCCGCCTGGTGCGCGCGATAGTTCGCCGCCGCCGCCCAGAGCGACGGCGGGTTGGTGATCGGCGCGAGCAGCTTCACGGAGGCGAGCGGCAAAGGCGTGGCGCTCTTCAACGCGCCGCGCGCGGCTTCCATCGCGCTGACGCGATTCGCCAAAGCGTCGACGACCTCGACCATCGTATAGCCGTTTCGCAGGTGGCCGCCGCGCACGAGCGCGTCGCCGATCGGATAGACCTTGTCGCCTTCGATGATGCCGGCCTCGTTCTGGTTGTAATGACAGATTTTCATCTTTCCTCCCGATTCAACGGCCCGCTTTACGGCAACCGCCCTTCGCGGCGGAGCTCCTGCTGCGCGAGCTTCAATATCCGAGTGTCCACCGCCTTGTCGACGGTCATCGACTTGTCCACGATACCATTCCGGACGTCCTCGTCGAGGATCTGCTGCAGCCCCTCGGTGCCGACAGAGAGATCGGGCGTGAAAGCCGGCGCGAAGAGGTCGTATGCCTTATTGATAATATCCGGCTCGCTCTTCAGGCCGGAATCGTATCCCATTTTGATCGCCTCGGCCTTGTTCGTCTTCGCGAAGCGAATGCCCAGAACGAGCGCTTTCAAAAACCGCTTGGCCGTCTCGGGATATTTGGCGAGCACCTCGCTGCGCGCGACGAGGATCGTCTCGGGAATCGGCAGCGCCTCGCCGAGATTGACGATCAGCGGATATCCCTTGGCCATGAGCCGCACGGCATCGTCCGGCGAGAACGGCGCCGCGGCGATGAGCCCGTTTTCGAGCGCGATGGCCCGCATCGTCGTGTTGCCCACCCCGCGCAGCGTCACGTCCTTTCCCGGCTCCATGTTGTTGCGCTTGAAATAGCTCTGCATCGCGAATTCCGAGAAGGCGCCCGCGCCGGTTATGCCGACGATCTTGCCTTTCAGGTCCGCGATGCTTTTGACCCCTTTGGCGCCGATGACGACGTAATTGACGGCGTTCGAGATCGAGCCGATGATCACGACGTCGAGGCCGCGGGCGCGCGACCGCATGATCGCCTGCGCGCCGCCGATGCTCCCGAAATCCGCGTCGCCCGAGACCAGCGCGGCGATCGCCGCCGGCCCGCCGCGGATGAAGATCGACTCGACGGAGATGCCCTGCTCCTTATAATACCCTTTCCGCTCCGCCACGCGGCCCGGCAGTGCGCTATTCCACGAGAGGCTCACGGTCACGAGGCGAACGGTTTTCTTTTCTTGCGCGGAAGTCTCTAGTGCAGGCCAAAGCAGCAGCAACACTACCGTGCAAATTTTGAGTTTCGAATTTTGAGTTTTGAATTGAAAATCCATAATTCAAAATTCAAACATTACAGTTTGTCCGTGACAAACTGCGGCGCGACAGGGATTTCGCGCGGGATCTCGCCCATTTC
>DATFWH010000028.1:0-20047 GCA_035259465.1 Binatia bacterium | reverse complement strand
CAATGTTAAGGGTTACTTGGTCATAAACAACAGCATTCTCTCGAAGAACTTGGCGTACTACGGCGGCGCGGTCTACAACAGCAGCGGCGGCCTCCCAGGGCCATACGGCAACGTCGTCATGCACAATACGCTCGTGACCGGCAATCTCGCGAAGTTCGGCGGCGGAATCTTTAGCAAATTTACCTTTGCCGACCTGTATATATACAACAGTACCTTTAGCAAGAACGGGGCGTATTATGACGGCGGCGGTATCTTCAATAATGGCGGCGGCTCACATCTCACGGACAGTCTAATCACCGTTAACAGGGCTCTGCGCGACGGTGGTGGACTTTTCAGCGAGCACGGTTTCGCAACAATCGTTCACAGCACGTTTTCGAAAAATTTGGCTGGTGACGACGGCGGCGGAATGTATCTATATGACGATTATTTAGGCATGACGAACAGTTCCGTCACCGGCAACAAGGCGGCGGACTACGGCGGCGGCGTGGATCTCATATTTTCCGGCCGTTCTTTGTCCGGCAACAGCGTCATTAAGAACACAGCCGGCGTTTACGGCAACAACTATTACATCTTCCCATAACGAGAACCGCTCGCCTATTCACGGGTATTCAAAGGAGCCTGCCGCTCGATGCGGCGGGCTCCTTTATTTTTGTAGCCGGCAATGCGGAGTCTGGTCAGTCAGTATTAACGGATTCGCCCCTGAAACATTATACCTTTACTTCTCTTAGTCACCTGCGGTAAAACCACTCCTAATATTTTTCGCCGGGTCAATTCACCTGAGAACAGTGGAGGAGGGGCTATGAACTATCTTCAACCGTATACGGCGGCTAGCGCTGATCGAACGGTCTTGTCCGCGTGGGATACCCAGGTCGCGCACGCGGCGGAAGCGCCGTGGCTCGACCGGCTTCTGCTCGACCGCGGCAGCGAAATCTTCGCGGAATTCACCGCGCGCTACAACGAGCTGCGCGCGCTGCCGCGGAGCGCGCGGCGCGCCTTGCAGCGAAGCCTCGCGCGCTCGGGCGACTCGGCGACGGTGCCGCCGGAATGGCGGCGCAAGCTCGCCTACTCGGTTGCCGGCGCGGCACTGCTGCTGGCGCTCGGCGGGGTGGCTCACGCGGGCTCGATGACCGTGTCGCCCAAAACTCCTCCGGGCATCAACGCCTCAGACGGCAAATGCTCGCTGATCGAGGCGATCGTCAATGCAAACAGCCACGCAACAGTCCATTCGAATTGTCCCGGCGCCACCACAGGGCCCAACACGATCAACCTGCCGGCCGGCACCCAGACGCTGACTACTTACTATGACTCCTATTACGGCTACAACACCGGACTGCCGTTGATCACCAGCATTATAACCATCGAGGGCAATTCCAAAGCGAAGATCGTCCGCGGCAAGACGGCGCCGGACTTCCGCCACTTCGCCGTAGCCGTAGGCGGCGACTTGACGCTCAACGAAGTGGCGCTCAGCGGCGGGTCAGCGTACTACGGCGGCGCGATTTTTAACCGCGGCAGCGTTACGCTGAATTGGTGCACCGTCTCCGGGAATTTCGCCGCGAGAGGCGGGGCGATCGCTAATTACAAGGGCTACCTGGCCATAAACGACAACAGCATTCTCTCCAGGAACGGAGCGTTAATCGGCGGTGCGATCTATAACCGCGGCGGCTCCAGCCTCGGTTACGGCGAGGTCGTCTTGCACGACAGCCTGATCACCGGAAACAAGGCTTTTGCCGGCGGCGGCATTTTTAACGCGGCTGACACGAACGAGTATGCCGACCTGTTCATCTACCACAGCACTTTCAGCGGTAACTCAGCCTATTATTACGGCGCCGGCATTTATGATTATTACGGCTACACGTATCTATATAACAGCCTAATCACCACCAACAGAGCCGGCCGCTACGGCGGCGGCGTGTTCGGCAAGGAAGGTTCGTACCTGAAGATCAACCGTACTACGTTTTCAAAAAACTCCGCCGGTATTGACGGCGGCGGAATTTTTGTGATTGACTCCGAGTTGCGCTTGACGAACAGCTCGGTCACCGGCAACAAGGCAGGCCGCTACGGCGGCGGCGTGGAACTCATCTTGTCCCTCTATTCCCTGTCCGGCAACAGCGTTATCAAAAACAAAGCCGGCGTTGCCGGCAGCAACTATTACATCTTCCCGTAACGAAAGCCGCTCGCCTATTCACCGGGGCATTCAAAGGAGCCTGCCGCTCATGCGGCGGGCTCCTTTATTTTTGTGGCGCGGATTAATTTCCTTCACGATAAGCGCCTTAACCTTCCGGATGTGCGTGCGAACGCCACCTAGTTCTCTTGCTAGATCGGGTTTAAACCCGATCACAGGAAAAGCCAAAAAATGTGACCCATTCGGCGAAAAATCCTACTTTACTTCTTCTAAAGCTCCGTTAAACAATTCCTCCACGTAGGCGATAAAAGCGATTTGCCCCGAGCGCGAATCCGCCTTCAATAATTACGGAGGGGCTATGAACTATTACCTTCCGGCGTATGCGTTGTCCGCTAACGAATCCATTTTGTCCGCCTGGGATACGCAGGTAGCGCACGCTGCCGACGCTCCGTGGCTGGAACAAGTCCTGGTGGAGCGCGGCAACGAACTATTCGCGGACTTTGCTGCGCGCTACGTCGAGCTGCGGGCTTTGCCGCGGAGCGCGCGGCGCCTCGTGCAGCGCGGCCTCGCGCGTTCGCGCGATTCGGCGATCATTCCCATCGAATGGCGGCGTAAGCTCGCCTGTTCTCTGGCCGGCGCTGCGCTTTTGCTGGTGCTCGGGCAGGGTGCAGCACAAGCGAATACCATCACGGTTTCTCCCAAGACCCCTCCCGAGATCAACAACGGCGACGGCAAGTGCTCGCTCTTCGAGGCGATTAGAAACGCCAACGACACGACTAACGGAATGGTGCACATCGACTGCGCCCCCGGAAACCCTTCCGGCGCCGACACCATCGTTCTGCCGAAGGGCACGCAAACGCTCACTCGCTCATACAATACAGCCTACGGCGCGACCGGCGTGCTGCTGATCACGAGCGATATCACCATCCAAGGCAATCAGGCCAAAATTATCCGTAAAAAAGGCTCTCCTGATTTTAGCCTAATGACCGTGGGCCTTTTCGGGAGCCTCACTCTCAACGATGTCACTCTGAGCGGCGGCACCGGCGGCCAAGGCGGTGCCATAAATAACCGCGGAATCCTCGTCATCAACGACAGCACGATCTCGGGAAACAGCAGCTCGCAGGGTGGCGCGATAATCAGTCTCGGGGACTACCTCGGTATCCACAATTGCATCATTACGCGCAATACCGCCACATACGGCGGCGCCATAGGTAGTTATGGAGCTACGGTCCTTATCGACGGAAGCACTATCTCGAAGAACTCAGCCGTGTCGATTGGCGGAGGGATAAAAAGCCGTAGTTACATTCGCATTACGGACAGCATCATCACCGGAAATAGCGCCATTCACGGTGGCGGCATATATAACGGATTTAACGTTGGTGTCCTCGTTATCGAGAACAGTACAATCTCAAAAAATTCCGCCAGCTCTGGCGGCGGCGTCTTGAACGATCATTCCTTCACCATTACCGACAGCATCGTCACCGGTAATATCGCCACTTCCAACGGCGGCGGCGTATTTAACGGCGGCGATGCCACCCTATTTTCCAGCGTCAACACCACCTTCTCGAAAAATAAGGCTCCTATGGGTCCCGATGTGTTTCCGTGACGGCGGGAAGATTTTTGTGAAATTTACTTTTACGTAGCCCGTAACTTCACGATAAGCGCCTTATCGTCGAGACCTGATAGCCGGATTTTTCCGAGCCGTTCAGCATCACTTGATATTCGAACACTTTTCCCGCGCCGTCGTTTCCCCGCAGGAAAACGTAGATCGTTTCGGCATCCTTCACCGGCCGGACACCGGTTGCCTTGATCGCTTTCGGATATCCGTCGCGGTGTGAAGCGATCATCGTCTCTTTGAAATTTTCCAGCGGGAGATAGCTGCGCGCTTTGCCGGACATCTGCTCGTAGGCGCGCTCGAAATTCTGCTTGACGAGCGCGATCTCGGCGAACTCCTCCGCCTGCTTCGCCGCCAGCTCTTCGTTGTGCGTGATCGGCTCGCTGCAAGCCGCGATAAAGATCAGCAGCGCGGCGGACAGATAGTTTCTCATCGTCTCTCCTCGGAGGAGATAGCCGAAGCTACTCCAATCGATCGACAAAAGTCCAGGAAGCCTGTCCGGTAAATCGCCTCCTTGACTCGAAATGCTCGGGTGAAAAAATGTGGCCATGCGAAATTCACGGAGCGGCGGCCTGTTTTGGCCGATTTTTCTTTATTTCTGCGCTTTTTTCGCGCTTATGCCTCTATGCGCATGGGCGCAATCGCCCGCGGCTGCGCCCGCGCCGATCCCGCTCGGCGACGTCTCCGCGCAGGCCGAAGCGGCCGCGGCGCGGCTGCACGACATCGGCGTCGCGCTTTCTTCCGACCGGACGGCGGAGAACGTGACGGCGGATTTGCCGGCGCTCGCGCGCGAGATCGACGTGCGGCTGCGCGAGACGCGCAGAATCGCGGCGCAGCGGCCCTCGCTCGAAATGCTCGGACGACTGGAGGCCGAGTGGCGCCGCCTTCGCGGGACGCTGTCGGATTGGTCGCGCGCGCTCGGCGGGCGCATCGAGCGCATGCAGTCCGACATCGCGCAGCTCGACGAGCTGAGCCGCACCTGGCAGCTGACGCTCGAAGCCGCCGGCGAGGCGCACGCGCCGCCCGAGGTGCTCCAGCGGATCGCCGCCGCGATGGGCGCGATCGGCACCATGCGGCAGACCCTCGACCGCGGGCGCGCCGCGGCGTTGAGCGCACAAAACCGCGTCGGACTTCAGGACGCGCGCATCAGCGAGGCGCTCGGCGCGGTCGGCCGCGCGCGCGACGACGTATTCGAGCGCCTATTCGTCAAAGACAGTCCGGCGTTGTGGAGCGACGAGGCGCGCGCCCGCGCGCCGGAGGATCTGCTGGCCCAGAGCCGAAGCTCGCTCGACGCGCAGTGGACCGGGCTCGTGAGCTACGCCCAGCGGCAGCCGCTGCACTTTTTCCTCCACGCCGCGCTCGTCTTGCTGCTCGCGGCGGCGTTTTATCGCGCCCGCGGCCCGGTGAAACAGCTGACCGACGAGCCGGCCGCGGCGATGGTCGTCGAGATGCCGCTCGCGGCGGCGCTTCTGTTGTCGGTCCTATTCGCGCGGCTCATTTATCCCGACGCGCCGCGGCTGCTCTGGTCGGGACTTCTTCTGCTCGCGCTGATTCCGGGCGTCATGATGCTGCGCCGCCTCATCAACGGGAATCTGCGGCCGATTTTCTACGCGCTGGTGGTGTTCTTTTTCGTCGATCAGGCGCGGGCGCTGACGGCCGCCGTCGAGGCGCTGCCGCGGCTGCTGTTTCTGGCCGAGATGCTGGCGCTCGTCGGCTTTCTCGGCTGGCTGATGTACGCGCTGCGCACCGGACGTCGGCTGAGCGCGGGCTCCGAGCGCTCGCGCAAGACGATCCGCGCCGCCGCCGGCTGCGCGTTCGTTTTGGCGGCGGTCGCCTGCGCGGCGAACGCCGCCGGCTATGTGACGCTCGCGAATCTCATCGGCAACGCCGTTCTCGGGAGCGCCTACCTCGCGATCATTCTCTACGCGCTGGTCGCGGTTTTCGACGGCCTCGCGGCGCTCGCGCTGAGCGTCCGGCCGCTCGCCCTGCTCGGCGCCGTGAAAAGGCACGGCGCGCTTATCCGCCGCCGCCTGCGTCTCGGTTTCCAGGCGCTCGCGTGCGTCCTGTGGTTTCTCGGCACGCTCAACCGCCTGTTGCTGCGCGATCGTTTATTCGATGCGGTCCGGCGCACTCTCGACTTCGACTTGGGCATCGGATCGCTGCACATCTCGATCGGCGACGTTTTGGCCTTCGCGCTCACCGTATGGGGGGCTTTTCTCGTCTCGCGCTTCGTGCGCTTTCTCCTCGACGAGGAGGTCTACCCGCGCGTCCGGCTCGGCCGCGGCCTGCCGTACGCGATCTCGACCGTGCTCCACTACGTCATCCTGCTCGCGGGCTTTTTCGCCGCCGTCGCCGCGCTCGGCTTCGATATGACGAAGGTGACGATTCTCGCCGGCGCGTTCAGCGTCGGCGTCGGCATCGGCCTGCAGAACATCTTCAACAACTTCGTCTCCGGCCTGATTCTGCTCTTCGAGCGCCCGGTCAAGATCGGCGACGTCGTGCAGATCGAGGACGCATCGGGCGTCGTCGAGCACATCGGCATACGCGCCAGCATCATCCGCACGCCGAACGGTTCGGAGATCATCGTGCCGAACGGCAAGCTCATCTCCGAGCGGCTCACCAACTGGACGCTGTCGAACCACCGCCGGACCATCGAGCTGCCGATCGCCGTCGCGCAGGGCGCCGACCCGGGCCGCGTCATCGCGCTGCTCGAGCGCGTCGCCGCCGAGCATCCGCTCGTCACGCGCGAGCCGCCGCCGCAGGCGCTCGTCGTCAAGCTCAGCCCCGACGCCGTTGGCTTCGAGCTGCGCGCCTGGACGGTGGAGATCGAGCGCTGGATGCAGATCCGCAGCGAGCTCGCCATCAACGTCAGCGCCACGCTTTCGGCGGAAAACATCGCGCTTCGCTGACTGCCCGCGTTTAACCTCGATCGGCATTTCCCCGCCCGATATTTAGGGCGATTACCTCAGTGGATGAGCCGGGCGACCTCGCTAAGATGGCCTTAGAAGCACTGAATAGCGGCGAAGTCCTTCTGTAATCCTCAGCCGCATTTCGCGTTTCGGGTTTCTCATCTGCGCGATCCGTTTGCGACGAAGCATTCACGTAGGAGAAAGCACATGGCGATCAAGCTCAAAAAATTGCGCGATCAGGCGATCGTGATAACCGGCGCGTCGTCGGGCATCGGCCTTGCGACGGCGCGCATGGCCGCGGCAAAGGGCGCGCGGCTCGTGCTCGCGGCGCGAAGCTCCAACGCCCTCAGGGAACTGGCCGACGAGATCACGCGGCGCGGCGGCGCGGCGATTCACGTCGCGGCCGACGTCGGCAGGCGCGAAGACGTGCGCGAGATCGCACGCGCCGCCGAGGACCGCTTCGGCGGTTTCGATACCTGGGTCAACAACGCCGCCATTGCGACGTACGGCAAGCTGCTCGAGGTGTCGGTCGAGGACATGCGCCGGCTCTTCGAGACGAACTTCTGGGGCACGGTGTACGGCTCGCTCGAGGCCGCGCGCTATCTCCGGCGGCGCGGCGGGGCGCTCATCAATATCGGCAGCACGCTCTCCGACCGCGCGCTTCCGCTGCAGGGCATCTACAGCGCGTCGAAGCACGCCGTCAAAGCGTTCACCGACGCGCTGCGCATGGAGCTGGAAGAGGAGGGCGCCAGGGCATCGGTCACCCTCATCAAGCCCGGCGCCATCGACACGCCCTACCCGCAGCACGCGCGCAACTACATGGACGCGGAGGCGCGGCACGCGCCGCCGGTTTACGCGCCGGAGACGGTCGCGCGCGCGATTCTCCATTGCGCCGAAACTCCCGAGCGCGACTTGTTCGTCGGCGCGGGCGGCAAGGCGATATCGGCGATGGGACAATACGCGCCGCGGCTGACGGATAAGCTCATGGAGAAATTCGCCTTCCGAAGCCAAAAGAGCGGCCGGCGGCCGAGGCGGGAGAACGAAGCGTTCGATCGGCCCTCGGAAAGGCTGGAGGAGCGCGGCGGGTACGAAGGCAACGTCGCGGAGACGAGCCTGTACACCCAGGCCGCGCTCCGGCCCGTATTGACTGGCGCGGCGATCATCGGCGCCGGGCTCGCCGCGGCGGCGCTGCTGCGCGGGTCGCATCCGGAAGACCGCGAAACGGAAACCCTGACGCATTAAACAAAGGAGGAACGACCATGACGATGTATCCGAGCGAGAGAGGCGGGCGCTTCAGCGAAAGCAGCTTGTCCGTGCAGCGCTGGCGCCACGACCGCGATGAGGAAGGCTTCAACACGCAGAGTTTCTTATCCAACGTGCAAAACATGGACGAGGAAAACCTCGCCCGCGCGCTGGGTTGGTTCAGCATCGGCCTGGGCGTTGCTGAGATAATCGCTCCGCGGACTGTCGCGCGGCTAATCGGCGTCCGCAGGCCTCCCGGGCTCTTCGGTTTTCTCGGTGTTCGGGAAATCACGAGCGGCGTCGGCATTCTCACGCAGCGTCGGCCGGCGAGCTGGCTGTGGTCGCGCGTCGGCGGCGATATGATGGACTTGGCCCTATTAGTTTTGGCGCTCGCCACGCATAGACGCACGCAGGGGAGAATCGCTGCGGCGACGGCCGCGGTGGTCGGCGTCACCGCGCTCGATCTCCTTTGCAGCGAGCAGCTGACCGACGGCGTCGGCCGCGGCGGCTCGATCCGCACCGGCAAAAGCGTGCACGTGAACCGCTCTCCGGAGGAAGTCTATAACTTCTGGAAGAACTACGAGAACTTCCCGCGCTTCATGTACTACCTGGAATCGGTCAAGGTGACCGGCGACAAGCGCTCGCATTGGGTGGCGAAAGCCCCGGCGGGGATGAAAGTCGAATGGGATGCCGAAACCATCCAGGACATTCCCAACGAACGGATCGCGTGGCGCTCCCTCGAAGGCGCGACGGTGCCGAATTCCGGCGAGGTCCGCTTCGAGCGCGGCCCCGGAGGACGCGGCACGATCGTCCGGGTCGCGGTCGAATACCGGCCGCCGGCCGGGCCGATCGGCGCCGCGATCGCGAAGCTCTTCGGACGCGAGCCCGGGCAGCAGATAAGAGAGGATTTGCGCCGCTTCAAGCAGCTGACCGAATCGGGCGAGGTCATCACCACCGAAGGCCAGCCGGCGGGCCGCGCGCGCAGCACTTCGTTCAAATACGACATCACGTCGCGCCGCAGCGCCTACGCGAAGGATGCGTTCGAGAAGAGCGAGCCATTCCGGAAGGAGGAACAGTTATGAAAGCGAACTGCTGGTACGGCAAACACGACCTACAAGTGACACAGGTGCCGGATCCGAAAATCATCAACCGGCGCGACGCCGTGGTTAAAATTACCTCGACTGCGATCTGCGGCTCCGACCTCCATCTCTATAACGGTCTCATCCCGACGATGGAGAAGGGCGATATCCTCGGCCATGAGTTCATGGGCGAGATCGTCGAAGTCGGCCCGGAGGTGAAAAACCGCCGCTCGGGGGACCGCGTCGTGGTCGGTTTCCCGATATCGTGCGGCAACTGCTTTTTCTGCCAGAAGCAGATGTTCTCGCTGTGCGAGAATTCGAATCCGAACGCCTGGATCGCGCAGAAGCTGATGGGCCATTCTCCGGCGGGGCTGTTCGGCTACACGCACATGCTCGGCGGCTTCGCCGGCGGTCAGGCGGAGTACGCGCGCGTGCCGTTCGCCGACGTCGGAACGATCAAAATTCCGGACGGGCTGTCCGACGAGCAGGTCCTCTTTCTCTCCGATATCTTTCCCACCGGCTACATGGCGGCGGAGAACTGCAACATCCAGCCCGGCGATACGGTCGCCGTGTGGGGCTGCGGGCCTGTCGGGCAGTTCGCCATCGCGAGCGCGCGGCTGCTCGGCGCGGAGCGCGTGGTGGCGATCGACCGATTCCCGGAGCGGCTGCGCCTGGCGCGCGCGAAAAGCGGCGCGGAGACGATCAACTACGAGGAGACCGATGTCTACGAAACGTTGATGGAGATGACCGGCGGCCTCGGCCCCGACGCGTGCATCGACGCGGTCGGCATGGAGGCGCACATGCCGGGCATCGCCGGAGCGTACGATCGCGTCAAGCAGGCCATGATGATGGAAACCGACCGGCCGATGGTCTTGCGGCAGGCGATTCTCGCGTGCCGGAAAGGCGGCACGTTGTCGATCCCCGGCGTCTACGGCGGCTACGACGACAAGATCCCGCTCGGGGCGCTGATGAACAAAGCGCTGACGATCAAGACCGGGCAGACGCATGTCCAGCGCTACATGAAGCCGCTGCTCGAAAGAGTGCAGAAAGGGGAGATCGATCCGAGCTTCGTCGTAACGCACCGCCTCGCGCTCGAAGCAGCCCCGGAAGGCTACGAGATGTTTCTCAACAAGCAGGACGAATGCATCAAGGTCGTTCTGAAGCCCGGTATGACCACCTCCCATTAACAACGGCCGCCGTTCGATGCGTCGCCGCGCTTCCCCGGCGCGGCGACGCCTTTCCCGTCAGTCAGCGGCGTCGTAAGAAATCATTGGATCAAACGTTCGACTCAGGTGGATCGACGGCGCTCGCTTGACGGCGCGCGCGCACGATTCGCGTCGAGCGCGAGCTGTAACTTATCCACAGGCCCGGCCAAAAATTACTCAGTAAAAATTCTCTCGGGTCTTATATTTTTTACCGCGCGAGAAACGGGTCGAAACTCCCAAATGCGCGATTTATCGGACATTTGTTATTGGCATGCCCCTTGCCATAACTCCTGGCCATGATGACTCGCATCAAGGACGCGACCCATATTGCGCGAGCGCAGCGGCAAAAATGCAAAGTATGCGGCTGCCCGGACAAGTTCGATTTTCATGTTCCGGACACGATCTGGGAAAAGATCGTGCCGCCGCGCTATCGCAATAAAGTCGTCTGTCTAGGCTGTTTCGACAAATTCGCTTTCGAAAAGCAGGTCGATTACAGCGAGTCCCTCGAGTTCCTTTATTTCGCCGGGGACCGCGCCGTATTCAAGTTCGCGGCGGTATCGGCCGAGACCGTCTGACGATCGCGTCTGCCGCGATCGTCCCGAATGAAAAAGCGCCGGCGGGGCCGCAACCGCGGCCCCGCGACAATCGCTTTTACTTGCCTTGCAGCGCCTCGTGCACCTTGCCGACCATCTTGGCCGATGGGGTGAGCGTCGGGTCGCCTTCGTCCTTCCACTTCGAAGGACAGGCCTCGTTGGCTTTCTTCGCCAGATACATATTGGCTTTGAACTTGCGCATCATCTCGTCGATGTTGCGGCCGAGGTTGTAAAAATTCATTTCCATGTTCATCAAGACGCCTTGCGGGTTGATGATGAAGGTTCCGCGCAGATCGAGGCCGTTGGCCTCGTCGTAAACGCCGAACTCGCGCGAGACTTTGCCCGAGCGGTCGGCGCCCATCGGATATTTCACCCGCGCCAGCTCTTTCTCGTTCTCCTGCCACGCCTTGTGCACGAACTTCGTGTCCGTGCTCACGGTCACGATATCGCAGCCCATTTTCACGAAGCGGTCGTGCTGCTCTGCCAGAGCAGCGAATTCCGTCGCTCAGACGAACGTGAAATCGGCGGGGTAGAAGAACAGGATCGTCCAGCGCTTCTTCTGCATCTGATCTTTCAGGCTGAACGCGCCGAAATCGCCTTTCGTCGGCTCGTAGGTCTCCAGCTCGAAATCCGGCACCTTCGTGCCCAATCTGATTTCCGACATTTTCACTCCTCCTATGGGTGCGCGTCGAATTGGTTGTGCGTTGCCCCTGTCGCGCACGGTTGGTCTTTACCTGATGGCGATGCGGATGCCAAGTGCTGTTACCTGCCCACCTCGACGATGACTTCGGTCTCCACCGGCGCGTTGCGGCTGAGCGAAGAGACGCCGACGGCGGCGCGCGCGTGCTCGCCGCGGCTGCCCCATAGCTTGACGTAGAGGTCGGACTCGCCGTTCACGACTTTCGGCATGTCGGTAAATCCCGGCGCGGTGTTGACGAAGCCCAGGACTTTAACGATGCGCTTCACGCGGTCGAGGCTCCCGAGCGCGGCCTTCATGATCGCGAGGTGATTGAGCGCGCAGTTGCGCGCCATCTCGTACGCTTGCTCGACGGTCACGGCCTCGCCGACCTTGCCGAGATATTTCGGCGGCTCGCCGTTCAGCCGGCCGATGTTGCCGCCGACGAACAGCAGGTTGCCGACGCGCACGCTGCCGATATAGGTCGCCGCCGGCGACGGCGGGCGCGGCAGCTCAAGGCCCAGCTCTTTAAGACGCGCCTCGACGCGGCTCGTTTGCGGTTTTTTCTTTTGCGGCATGCTCCAATCCTCCTTGATAGTTGCAAATGTGCGCCGCAGCGGATCATATGGGGAAGCGCCGCAAAAGTAAAAAGAGGTGAGTCAACCAGTGGCCGCATCCGACGCCGCACGAAAAAAAGAATGGCCGCAGCTTGCGGTGATCTGCCTCGGCGCGTTTCTCTTCTTCAATAGCTTCGGCAGCCTCAACGTCGCGCTGCCGAACATCCAGGCTGAGTTCGGCAGCAGCCTCGCCGCGATCCAATGGGTATCGATGATGGGCCTCGTGATGCTCTCGAGCCTGTCGTTTTGCTTCGGCCGCGCCGGGGATTTGCTCGGCCAGCGGACGCTGTACCGCGCCGGCGTCGTTCTCTACGCGGGCGGCGCCGGACTCGCCGCGCTCGCGGGCGCGTTCTGGCAGCTGCTGCTGTTCCGCGCCGTGATGAGCATCGGGCTCGCGATGGCGCTGCCGATGTCGGCCGCCATCCTCGCGACCATTTATCCGCAAGAACGGCGCGGGCGCGCGCTCGGTCTCTTCGCTTCGGCCGTGGCGGTCGGGCGCGCGACGGGTCCGACGGTCGGCGGCTTTCTGCTCCATCTGTCGAGCTGGCGCGCGGTCTTTCTCATCAACTGCGTCATCGGCATCGCCGTCTGCGTCGCGGTCTTTTCCGTCTTTACCGGGCGCGACAGGCGCAGGCGCGGGGCGTTCGATTATCCCGGCGCCGTCGCGTTGATGGCCGGCTACCCGTCGCTCCTCATCGCGCTCAGCATCGGCGCCGGCGCCGGCTGGAGTTCGCCGCGAACGCTCGCGTGGCTCGCGCTCGCGTGCGCCGGTCTCGTCTCTTTCTTTTTCATCGAGCGCCGCACGGCCAATCCGCTCATCGAGCGGGCGCTTTTCAAGAGCCGGCCGCTGGCGGCGGCGCTGGTGTCGCTCGCGGCCGCGAGCGCCGCCTACGCCCCGATCAATCTCTCGGCGCCCATGTTCATGCAGAATGCCCTCGGCCTCGCGCCGCTCGCGATCGGCTTCGTCATGGCCGCGCTGCCGGTGTGCACGGCGCTGGCCTCGCCGCTGTCCGGCGCGCTCGCCGACCGCTTCGAGCCGCGCTCGCTCGCCGCCGCCGGCGTCGCGCTGATCCTCGCCGGGATCGTCGTCTACGCTTTTCTCGGCGTCGACGCGACGGGCTTGTCGGTGTCCGTCGCGCTCGTGCTGATCGGCGGCGGAACGGGTTTTTTCATCCCCGCGAATCAGAAGGCGGCGTTCGGCGCCGCGCCGAGCGAAGACTACGGCGTGCTCTCCGCGATGCTCAGCTCGATCGGCACCGCCGCGAGCACGCTGGGAACGACGGCCGCCGTGGCGCTGATCGAAACCGCCATGGCCGGGCACGGCGGCTTCTCGCCGCGCGCGTTCGCCGAAGCGCAGAGCTTCGCCTTCGCAATGATGGTTCCGCTCGCGGCGCTCGCGCTCGCGAGCGCTCTCGTCGGCCGGCGGATCGTGCGCCGCTCATGAAAACAAAATGACGGCGGCGGTCCCGGCGACGACGCTGAGCGTCCCGAGCACGGTGAGAACGGTGATCTTCTCCGTATCGCGCAAAAAAATCGCCGCGCCGATCATCGCCCACAGCGGATAGGTCGTCGCGATCGGCGCGATGACGGACACCGCTCCGACAGACAGCGCGGTGATGATTAAAATAATCGACAGCGTTTCCGCCAGTCCCGTGAGAAGAAAAGGCCCGAGCGCGCCGCTTTTCCACACGAGCCGCCGCCGCTTCGACGGAAAGAAGGCGAGATAGAGCAACAGACAGAGCAGCGAGACGCCGCCCATCACGGCGGCAAAGAACAGCGGCTCGGAAGAGAGCGAGAGGGCGTAGCGCCGGATCGGCTGGTTCGTGCCGGTGAGGCACGCCGCCGCGAGCGGCAGCAGGAGATGCCACCAGCGAAAGCCGACGATATGCCTTTTCGCCCGGCCCGAGAGCAGCGCGATGCCGCCGACGACGAGCGCCGTGCCCACGAGCACCCCGGCGTGCGGCCGCTCGTGAAGAAAGATCATCGCGATGACAGTGCTCACGATGGGACTCACGGACTGCAGCGCGCTCGAGCGCGACGCGCCGATCTTGTCCACGCCGGTGTACGAGAACATCCGCACGCAAAACTGCGTCACGCCGACGAGCGCGAAGAGCCAAAAGGCGACGGGCGCGACTCGGGGAATGCCGCCGGTCAGAAACACGCCGGCCCAGAGAAGCAGGTTTTGCATCAGCACCGAGACGGACGTCACCGTGAGCGGCGTGGAATATTTCAGGCCGCGGCGCGCCGAGACCAGCGTCGTCGCGTAGAAGATGGAGGTGAGGAGCGCGAGGGTTTGCGCCCGCATGAAAATGGATCGCGCCGGCTAGGCCGCTTCTTTGATCAGATCGGCCAGCCGCTCGCCGATCATGATCGAGGTCAGATTCGTGTTCGCGTGCGAGACCGTCGGCATGATCGACGCGTCGCCCACCCAAAGGTTTTCGAGGCCGTGGACGCGCAGGCGCTCGTCGACGACCGCCGTCTTGTTCGACGCCGGACCCATCATGCAGGTGCCGACGCCGTGGTGATAGCTGTCGTAGCTCGAGCGGGCGAACGCCGCCCAATCGGCGCCGGCCGCCGGCAGCAAAAGCTGCCCGTAGTACTCTTTCGCGGGGCCATTGTGTACGAGCCGCTCCATGAAGTTCATCGCCCAGAGCATCGACTCGATGTCGGCGGGGTGTTCGAGCATGCGGGCTTCGACCGCCGGCAGCTCGTCCGCGTCGGCGCTGAAGATGAGCCGGCCCCGGTTCGTCTGCTCCAATAGCGCCGCCGAGACCGGCAGCATGCGCTTGATGCCTTCGACGACCGTCGGCGGGCGCATGACGATGTGAAAGTTGCCGCAGCCGGCGCCCTCTTTGCTTTTGACGACGAGACGAAAGCGCGGCACGACCCAATCCTCCTGGAACGCTTGCAGCGATTCGAACGTCATGTAGACGACCGCGTGGTCCTGGTAATTCTCGCCGACGCCGGGGAGATCGTGCGCGACCGGGATGCCGAGGCGCTTGAGCTCCGGCGCCGGGCCGATGCCCGAGAGCGCCAGAATGTGCGGCGAATGATAGACGCCGGCGGTGAGCGCGATCTTATCGGCCAGCGCGGTCTCGGTCCTGCCGTCCTTCCGGTAGACGACGCCCTCGGCCTTGCGTCCGGAGAGCTTGAGCGCGACCGCCGGCGCGTCGGCGATAATCTTCAAGCTGCGCCGGGCGCGCGCGGGATTCAAATAAGCGACGGTCATCGACTGGCGCTTGCCGTTTTTAATATTGTACGGCGCGAGCGAGACGCCGTAGGAGTCCGGCTCGTTGATGTCGTCGCAGCGCGGCAATCCCATCGCGAAGGCGCTGTCGATGAAAGCTTTCGAGGGGCCCGAGACCGGATCGCCGAACTTGAACGGCCGCTGAACGTAGAGCGGCCCGTCCCTGCCGTGGATCGGGCTGTCGGGATAATCCTGGTCCGCCTCGATCCGCTTCATGATCGGCAGCATCTTGTCGTAAGACCAGGACGGGTTCCCGAGCTTCACCCATGTATCCAGATCGTGGCGCGTCGGGCGCAGAATCGACATGACGTTGACCGAGGAGCCGCCGCCCATGATCCTTCCGGCCAGCGAATAGAACGTGCTCTTGTCGCCGCGCTCGGTCGGATACATCGCGACGTAAGGCGATTCGAGCAGGAGCTTGATCTGTTTCGCGGCGTCGGCGACGACGTCTGGAATCGGCATCGGATCGGGTCCGGCTTCGAGCAGCAGGATCTTGCGGTCGGCGTTCTCCGAGAGCCGCGAGGCGGCGACGCAGCCGGCGGAGCCGCCGCCCACGATGATGACGTCGTAGCGATCTGCCATGGTTGTTCCTTAGAAGTAAAAAGTTAAAAGTAAAAAAGCAAAAAATAATTCAAAATTCGAAATTACGCTTCGAGTTTCTCTTTGAGCCGCCGGCCGAACTCTTCCAACAGCAAGGCGCCGGTCGCCCGCAGCACCATGTCGCCGAGGATCGCGAGGCGGCCTTTGATCGCGATGTCGGCGTGAAGATCGAGCTCGGTCGCTTTCTCCGCCGTCTCCGCGAGCTTGACGCTGAGCTTCGCGGCCATCGCGCTTTTCGTCACCGAATCGGTGCCGTCGGTCTGCACCGTCATCGCCTCCGGCGGCGTGCTGTCGACGATCGTCGAGCGAAAGTTGAATTTGCCGGAGATCGGCCCGACCGTGGCGCCGACGACGCCGTCGAACGTGCGCTCGTCGATCTGGGTTGCGCGCTCCAGTCCCGGCACGCAGGAGGCGAAGCGGTCGATGTCGATTAAAAAAGCCCAGACCTCCTCGGCCGGCGCGCGAATCTCGATCTTGCCTTCGAGGACCATCTAGGAAGCCCGGCCGACGAGATAAAGCGAGGCGCAGTGCTCGCTGCAGAAATATTGATCGCCGCGGAGCATCGCCTCGCTCTTGGGCAGATAGCTCCGGCACTGCGGATCGAGCACCATCTCCTCGGCCGCGCCGACGTCGCGGGGCCTCGCGGCCCGGCGCGCGGAGCGCCGGCCCGAAAAATAGATCCGGTAAAAAAGATAAAACAGAAGAAAAAAGAAAAGGATTCTGAGCAGCATGCGCGTGCGGCTACAGGCGCGCGAGGCTTACGCGTTTGTCGTCTTTGACGCCGACGAGCAGCTCGGAGATCGTGGAGCCGAGAAGGGGGTGGACGACTTGCGGGGCGAGCTCGCTCAGCGGTATCAGAACGAATTTCCGGCTTTGCATCTCGGGATGCGGGATCTTCAGGTTCTTCTTGTTCATCATGAGCGAGTCATACAACAGGATGTCCAGGTCGATGATGCGCGCGCCCCATTTCTTGCGGACCTTTTTTCGCCCCATGGCGCGCTCGATGTTCTTGAATTTGTCGAGCAGCGCCTCGGGCTTGAACTCGGTCTCGATCTGGATGGCGCCGTTGACGTACCATTCCTTGGAGTCGCCGTGCGGCTCGCTCTCGTACAGCGAGGATTCCTTGACGATGCGGGTCTTGGGCAGCTTGGCGATCCGCTCCAGCGCTTCGCGATAATTCTCCCTTTTGTTGCCGAGATTGGAGCCGATCCCTATGTATACATGATGGGGCACGATCGATCCAGGAGCGTCCCTAGGTCGTGCGCTAAATCCTGACCTGCCGGATCCTCTCCGTTACCTCCCTCAGCCTTTGTTTGTCCACGCAGAGCGTGAAACGGACGTAGCCTTCGCCCGGCGCGCCGAAACCGTTGCCCGGCGTCGTTACGACGCCGGCTTCGTCGAGCAGGCGCGCCGTGAAATCGGCGGAGTTGAATCCTTTCGGCACGGACACCCAGACGTAGAACGTCGCCTTCGGTTTCTCGCACGCGAATCCGGCCTGGTGGAGGCCGTCGACCAGAATGTCGCGGCGCTCCTGAAAAACTTTGCGCGACGGCTCGATCAGCTTGTCGCCCTGGTTGAGCGCCTCGATCGCCGCCTCCTGCACCGCCTGGAAAATGCCGGAGTCGACGTTGGATTTAACCTGCGCGAGACCGCCGACGATCTCCGCATTGCCGACCGCCATGCCGACGCGCCAGCCGGTCATGTTGAAGCTCTTCGACAGCGAGTGGAACTCGATGCCGACCTCGCGCGCGCCGTCGACCTCGAGGAAGCTCATCGGGCGGTAGCCGTCGAAGCCCATCTCCGTGTAAGCCGCGTCGTGGCAGACGATCACGTTGTTTTTTTGCGCGAAGTCGATAACGCGCTGGAAAAAATCCTTTTCCGCCACCGCCGCGGTCGGATTGTTGGGATAGTTGATCCACAGAAGCTTTGCGGCGCGCGCGACGTCGGCCGGGATCGCGTGCAGGTCCGGCAGGAAATGATTTTCTTTCGTGAGCGGAAGGAAGTAATTCTTCCCGCCGTTGAACGATGTGCCGATATGGTAAACCGGATAACAGGGCGTCGAGACGAGCACCGTGTCGCCGGGATCGACGAAGGCGGTCGCCATGTTGGCGATGCCTTCCTTGGAGCCGATAAGAGAGACGACTTCTTTCTCTGGATCGAGCTTGACGCCGAAGCGCTTCTGATACCAGCTCGCCACGGCCTGACGGTACTCCATCAGCCCGGCGCTGTTCGGGTACCGGTGGTTGGCCGGCTTGCTCGCGCCCTCGACGAGTTTTTCCACGATCGGCGCCGGCGTCGGAATGTCCGGATCGCCGATGCCCAGATCGATCAGGTCGACGCCGCGCGCCAGCGCCACGCGCTTTTTGCGGTCGATCTCGGCAAAGAGATAAGGCGGTAACTCATTGATTCTTCGGGCTTTTTTTATCTGGATGGGCACTGCGAAAACCTTTCTCTTAAAAATCGAATCCTTTTACACGTTTTTTCCGGCTTTGACAACTAGCGCAAAATTCCGATTTTTCTCGTGCGCCGGAGGACTTACCGGCGGCTAAGATGAATGGAGACGCAGCCGCCAAATCGGCTTCGTCGGCGGGCGGACAAACGATGAATCCCGAGGTGGAGGACGGCCTCAGCCTAGTACGGCGACCCGTTTTTATGCACGAATTGCCATTTTCCATCGACCATCGACGCTTTGATGTCGTCGTCCGGGTAGCTGCCTTCGTCGCCCGCCGTGCGGTCGCCGACCTCGAGATACACGACCTCTTCCTCCGTTTCGTTCAAGAGCCGGTGGCCGTTGCCGGTGCCCGCCTTGAATCCTGCGCACATTCCCGGCGAGAGCGTCGTGCGGCCTTCGTCGGTATGCAGCGTGGGGCGGCCCTCGAGGATGAATATGAATTCGTCCTGCTTTGAGTGCGCGTGGCGGAGCGCCGACGCCGCTCCGGGCGCGAGCGTCGTTAGATTCACGCCGAAATTGCCGAGCCCGAAGAGATCGCCGAGCGGCCGCTTCAATCGGCCGGACATTCTCGCGGCGAACGGCTCGGGATAGCTCGACTGCTTGATTCTCGGCGCGGCTTCGGCCGCGGCGACGGCGACCGGATAAACACGATCTGACATAAAATCTCCATAGCTGAGGTGTTGGAAAACGACTCAGATTATTTTCGCACCGCACAGTCTAAGCGCAAGCTTCGGCCGGAGCGCGTAGCTGATCAGTTTGAATAAAAGAAACGGCGGAGGGAATTTCTCCCGCTCCGCCGGATCACCTCACCGTGATGGGATATTTTTAATTACAGAAAAATTAAAATCAAGGCTAGACAAATTCCCTACCCGACGCCGCGTGCTTGACAAGCCGCGGCGCGCCGCACTATACAGCGCCGCATGGACGGTCTCGTCGACCGCGCGGTGCGCGCGGCCAAGCTGGATGCGAGTCTTTACGAGGAGGTCGAGGCCGACCAGGCCGCGCTCGGCCAGGCGATGACGGTCGTCGTCGTGTCGAGCGTGTGCGCCGGCATCGGCAGCGCCGCCCAGGGGGGCGTCGTCGGCCTGCTTTTCGGCGCGGTCGGATCGTTGATCGGTTGGTACATCTGGGCCTACCTCACCTACTTCATCGGCACGAAGCTTCTCCCCGAAGCGCAGACGAGCGCCAACGTCGGCGAGCTGCTGCGCACGACCGGGTTCTCCAGCTCGCCGGGCGCGCTGCGCATCCTCGGGGTCATCCCGGGACTCATGACGATCGTCTTTGTTATTTCGTCGGTCTGGATGCTCGTCGCCATGATCGTCGCGGTGCGCCAGGCGCTCGATTACACGAGCACGGGCCGCGCCGTCGGCGTCTGCCTGATCGGCTGGCTTGTGATGATGGCGATTTTTTCGATTTTAGCCGTTATCGCCGCGCCGGGGCTTGTCGCCGGCAATTAGCCGGCGTCGCTGTCGGGTCGGTCCGATTGCACGGGCGGCGGTGGTTCTGCCGCCGGCGGCGCGGCTGGTTTCGCCGGCGGCGGCTTTGCCGTCGTCTTGGACGGCGGCGCTTTTGACGCGTCGGCCGGCGCGGCAGGCGGTTTCGCGACCGGCTCCGGCGCTGCCTTGGCCGGTCCGGGTTTGACCGGCTCGGGAACTATTTTCGCGGCCGGAGCCGGCGGCGGCTCGGGAGC
>DATFWH010000027.1:0-6590 GCA_035259465.1 Binatia bacterium | reverse complement strand
TCAATCGTTCGAAATAGCGGGATTCGTCCGGAATCTTCCCTACTGGCTGACGGATTTCGTTCTTAGCCGCCATCCGCGCCGCGTTTTCTTCGAGGCGTTCGTCAAGACCAAAAATCTTTTTAAGAAGTCGATCGACAAAATCGGCCAACCGCTCGGCTTCGACGCGCTGCCGAAGAGAATCGAGGACGAAGTCGATATGCCCGAGCATTGGCCCGAGCGCTATCGGCGCGTGATCGAAACGCATTACAAGGCGCTGCTCGGCTACGAGCCGGCACCGTATCCCGGCCGCATCACGCTCTTCCGGACGAAAGCGCAGCCGCTGTTCCGCGCGCACGCGGACAACGGATGGGGGCGCCTCGCCCAAGGCGGTGTGGCAATCCACCGCATAGCGGGCCTGCACGCGAATTTCATTCAAGAGCCTTATGTCGCCTCAGTCGCAAAACAGTTGGGAGCGGCGTTAGAGAAAGTCCATATCCCGTCGAAGCTTCACCGGGAGCCGCCGCCGAATGTTTCGTACGTCGGTAAGGAGCCGTCCGGCTACCGCTTGCCCTGGCCTCTCCGGACCGTTCCACGCTTCGTCCAGGCGCTGATCACCGCGATATTCCGCATCGAGCTTTAGCGTCGACGCGCTGATTCGACTCGCTCGCTTGCCCGAAACGGGCCTCCTCTGATAGGAGTCGGCGGTAGGAACTCTAATGGCTGCATCGCGGATTGTCGCCGAGCTCAGAAAAAAAGTCGCGCTCTCGTGCCGCATTGTGGGCAACCAGGGACTCACGCGCGGCGCGCTGGGGCACGTGAGCGCGCGCATCCCGGGCACCGACCGGGTGCTCATCAAAGGCAAGGGCGTGAAAGAAGAGGCGGTTGAATTCGCGACCGAGCGCGACATCATCACCGTCGATCTCGACGGCCGCGTGCTGGATAAAGGGCGCGGCCTCGATGCGCCGAACGAGAGCGCGATGCATCTCGCGGTCTACCGCAAGCGCCCGGAAGTGATGAGCGTCATTCACACCCACCCCGATTGGATCGTCGCGCTCACCGCGTGCGATAAGCCGCTGCTTCCGATCTACGCCGCCTACAGTCCCGCGGGCATGAAGCTTGCCGTCGAAGGCATACCGATCTACCCGCGCAGCGTCACGATCATCAACCGGGAGCTGGCGGACGATTTCATGCTGACGATGGGTGAGAAGAAGGCATGCCTGCTCGCCGGCCACGGCATGACAGTCGCCGGCGGAAGCGTCGAGGAAGCGACGGCGACGAGCCTGCACCTTTATGAGCTCGCGCGCGTCAATGCGATGGCCTACGCCATCGGCCAGCCGAAGCCGATCTCCGAGGCCGATATTTTCGAGTATCGCCGCCGCGCCGAGCGAAGCGCCGGCCGGCAGTCCGAGTCGTCGACTCGATTCATGTCCGAGTGGCGCTACCAGCTGAAGCTGCTCGCCAGGCGGCGCTGATTACTACAAAAACTACACAGTCGAGCTACCATTTTATGGCGGAACGAATCGTATCGATGCACGCCGCGTACAAGAGCGGCAAGGAGATCGTCGACGGCTTTTTGTCGCGGCCGAATATCTCGGGGCCGCGGCCCGCGATCGTTTTGATTCACGGCTACCGCGGCGTCGACGACGGCCAGCGCGCGGTCACGCGCCGCTTCGCGCAGGAAGGCTTCGTCTGCCTCTCACCCGATTTATTCCACGGCAAGCTCTTTTCGACGCCGGAGTCCTGCGCGTTCGCGAAAACCTCGCTCGACGTGCAGCGCGCGACCGAAAAGATCGTCGACAGCGTGCCGTATTTACGGAAGCTGCCCTTCGTGGGCCAAAAGAAGATCGCGGTGCTGGGCTTCTGCATGGGCGGCGGTCTCGCGCTCTACGCGCTCGCGAAATCGCGCGGCTTCGCCGCGGGCGTGATTTATTATCAAAGCCTTTTCCCCGATCCCGAAGAGCTCAAGACCATCCGCGCGCCGCTCCAGTGCCATTACGGCACCGAGGACCACAATACGACGCCCGCCGAAATCGAGATGTTCCGCGCCGCGCTCGATCGCTTCCGCAAAAAGTACGAGATTCACATATACGCAGGCGCCCAGCACGCCTTTCTCAATAATCCCTCGGGGAAGCTTGAAGCGAATCGCAAAGCCGCCGAGCAATCCGTAGCGCGTACGGCAGCTTGGCTTAAGAAAGCTCTAGCGTAGCTTTAACTGAATGTGCCGCGCACGAAGCAGCCCTCAAGCGGCAATTCCTTGCGCATGAGTCCCTGCTCGATCTGATAGCGGTTGAGTGCCTGGAGCGTGCGCTTCTCGATTTCTCCGAGGACGCAGTCGTAGGGGTCTTCGCCGACGACGGCGGTTTCTTTCTCGTAGCCTTCGATCTCCTCGCGCTTCATGTACTTTGGCGCGGCGCGCTTCGCCGCGCGAAACGCCTCGACCAGCTTCGCCGGCAGATCGGGATATTTCTCCGAGGCCTCTTCCTTCATCGCGATCAAATGGATGATCGGATAAAGCCGCGTGCGCTTGATCCATCGGATCGCGTCGTCGGTGTCGTCGAACATCGGCTTGACGCCGGCGAACTCGCCCATCGCTTTCGGCAGCGTGCCGCCGCCGAAAATGCCGAAGTAGCCCATGTCGCCCGCGACGAGCGCGGCGTGAAGCACGCCTTGGCTGACAAGCCGGGAGAGCACCGCCTTCTCCTGCCCGAACGGCGTCGGCGGCTCGAGGCGCTCGACTTTCACCGGTAGGTCCTGGCCGATGAATACCTCTTTGCCGGAAACGTACCAGCTCATGTCGGTCGTCTTGAGGGCGTGCTCGTCGAGCAGGTAGCCGCGCTCCCAGACCACCGCGGTCGCGCCATAGCGGAAGCAGCCGATCTTCTTGCCCTTCAAATCGCTCGGCGAGGACAGGTTTCCCTCGCGATAAAAAATATTCCGCTGGCGAGGGCCGCGCTCGAAGAAGATCGGCAGCGCGACGAACGGCTTGCCTTTCTCGCGCGTGCGCATAAACGTCGCGGCCGAGTATTCGCCGATATCGTACTCGCCCTGGGCGAAGCGGTAATGCCGCTCGCCGGGCGAGGCGAACTTGTAGGCGAGGTCGAGTTCGTAGCCGTCGATCTTGATGTCCCCGTCGATGATCGCGCGCGTGCGCGGATGATCGGGGATGCCCATGCTGATGCGCGGCTTCGCCATCTTATCTCCCTTGTTCGACCAGGGACAGCAGCCCGGTTAGATTTTTGATCTTCGGAAATCCGGCCGCTTTGAGCTTGACATTGCGGTCGAGCAGCACGCCCTGGATGCCCGCGACGCGCGCGCCCTCGGCGTCCTTTTCGACGCTGTCGCCAACATGGAGCGCCTCTTCGGGACTCGTCCGGCTTCGTCCCAGCGCGAGGCGAAAGATCTCCGGCGCGGGCTTGGCATAACCCGCATGGCTGGAGATCAATATCGATTCGAATTCCGGGGCGATGCCGAGTCCTTCCAGGATACCGAAAAGACGCGAGTCGAAGTTGGAGATCACCGCGAGCTTCAAGCCGCGGCGCTTGAGCGAAGCGAGCGTCTCTTCCGTCTCGGGAAACAAACGCCACGAGTCAGCGCGCGAGAAGTAAGCGAACAAATCCGTGAAATATTCGTCGAACCGCTCGAAGGGGCCGTAGGGCTCGAATACGCGGGCGACCAGCGCCTTCCACCAGTCGCGCTCCAGCTTTTGAATCCCGTTATTTTCCGCACCGGGGAACGCGAGCGGCGGCGCGTTGCCGAAGCAGGCGCGAAAGCGCGCCGATACTTCCGCCGCCGGCACGTTCATGCCGTAGCTCCCGGCGACGAGCGCGTAGCTTTCGCCGACCGGCCGCACAGGCCGCATGAGCGTGCCCGCGGCGTCGAAAAATACGGTTTTGACGGGCATTTGCGATATTGAAAGAGGAGAGCGCGCTCCGCGCGCGCGTTTTCTTGCAACCAGGTTATCTTCCATATAATCTGAATCGATGCAAGGCAAGGACGCGCTCGTGATCGTCGACGTGCAGAACGATTTCTGCCCGGGCGGAGCGCTGGCGGTCGCCGGCGGCGATGAAGTCGTGCCGCGGTTGAACGCTTATATCGATAAATTCGAAAGAGCCGGTCTGCCGGTTTTCGCGACGCGCGACTGGCACCCGAAAAAAACGATCCATTTCAAAGCTTACGGCGGAGAGTGGCCGCCGCATTGCATTCAGGGAACCAAGGGTGCGGAGCTGCGCTCCGACTTGCGGCTGCCTCGGAACGCAGTCCTCATCACAACCGGCGCCTCGCCCGACGAAGACGGCTATTCCGGCTTCGACGGCCGGGACGAGCGCGGCGTCGAGCTCGTCGAGCTCCTCAAGCGCGCCGGAGTGAAGCGGATCTGCGTCGGCGGTCTCGCGACGGACTATTGCGTCAAACACACCGTTCTGGACGGGCTGAAGCACGGTTTCGAAGTCGTCTGGCTGGAGGACGCCTCGCGCGGCGTCGACGTCGCGCCGGGCGACTCCGCGCGCGCCGCGCGCGCGATGCTGTCGCGCGGCGCGAGGAAAGCCGGCGGGCCTGAAAACATTTTCCAGGCATAATCATTATGGAGCGATTTTTCGCGCCGGAGAGCGCGATCTGGAGCGTCGACCGCGAGATGACGCTGCTCCTCGGCGGCGGCCGAGCGCTCCTCATGCAGATCGCGCATCCGAAGATCGCCGCCGGCGTCGCCGATCACAGCCGCTTCGCGACCGACCCGCTCGGACGGCTCAAACAGACGATGGAGACGATGTGGTCGATCGTGTTCGACGATTTGCCGAGGGCACAGGCGTCGCTCGAACGCCTCGGCCGCGTGCACGAGCGCGTACAAGGACATATTGCGAACGGGACCGCGTACAGCGCGCGCGACCCGGAGCTGCTGCTATGGGTGCACGCGACGCTCGTCGATTCCGCGCTCGTTACTTACGATCGTTTCGTACGGCCGCTGTCGCTCGAACTGCGCCGCCGCTACTACGACGATTCGAAGAAGCTCGGCGTCTTGATGGGCGTGCCGGAAACGACGCTGCCGGCAGCCCTCGAAGATTTCGAGCGCTATATGACCACGACTATAGAATCCGAGGCGATTTCGGTCGGCGCGCCGGCGCGCACGCTCGCGCGGGCGATTCTCTATCCGCGCCCGTGGTTTTTACAGACCGTCGTGCCTATCAACGTCTTAATTACCGCCGGGCTGCTGCCGCCGAAGCTGCGGCGCGCGTACGGGCTTCGCTGGAGCGGCCGGCGTGAAAGCGTGCTGCGCCTGGTCGCGGGATCCACGCGCGCGGCGCTGCCGCTCGTGCCGCGAATGATTCGCGTCGTGCCGCACGCCCGCGCGGCCGAGCGCCTGATGGGGGGATGATGGGTTTCGATTTCACCGAAGAGCTGGAGACCGCCGAGCGCGCGGCGCGCGCAGCCGGAGCGGTCGTCATGGGTTATTACGGCAAGGAATACCGCATAGAGCAAAAGGGCAAGAACAATCCGGTCACGGTGGCCGACCTCGAGGCGAACGCCAAAATTCAGGAAGTGCTGCTCGGGAAATATCCCAGCGACGGCTGGCTCTCGGAGGAGAGCAAAGACGATCTCGCGCGCCTGAAGGCGAAGCGCGTCTGGGTCATCGATCCGATCGACGGCACGCGCGAGTTCATCGAGGGCATTCCGCAGTTCACCGTGTCGATCGGCTTCGCCGTCGAAGGGCGACCGGTCGCCGGCGTGGTTTACAACCCCGCGCAGGATAAGCTCTACAAAGGCGGGCAGGGCGCCGGCGCGACGCTGAACGGCCGGCCGATTCACGTGACGCCGCGCGAGCAGGTCGAGGGCGCATCGCTGATCGTGAGCCGCTCGGAGCCGCGGAAAAGATTTCAGCAGTTCGAGCAGATGTGCAAAGTCCAGGCGGTCGGCAGCATTGCTTATCGCCTGGCGCTCATCGGCGGCGCCGAAGGCGACGCGATGCTCACGTTCCGGGCGCTGCACGAATGGGACATCTGCGGCGGCGTCGCGGTCATCGAAGGCGCGGGCGGAGTCGTCATCGACGGCGCGGGCCTTCCGGTGCGCTTCAACCGGCAGGACAGCCTTTGCCGCGGCCTCGTCGCGGCGAACCCCACGCTGGCGAAGTCGCTGCACGTCATGCTCGCGAAGGCGTTGGCGGAGAATTTCTAATCGACGATGGCGCAGTGCGTTTATTGTGGCGAACGGAGCGGCTTGTTCGCGAAGCTCTGCAGCGACTGCAAAAAGCTCCTAGCGAAAGTCGATGAGCTGCGGGGTAAGGTGGGCTACGGCGAATTTCTCGACGGTCTCGGCGCCACCGGGGTTCCCAAGGAAAAAATCATGGTCTTCTTGAAGGCCGATCCCGAGGGCAAGGGCAGCGTTCAGGATCAGGTCACTGCGGAGATGACGAGCGAGCTGATGCAGGTGATGGGTCTCAAAGGCAAGCAGAGCGCCGAGAACGTCAAAGGCATCCGCGAGTCGATCGAAAAAGAGAAAAAGTAGGGAAGTAGAATATAGAAACTAGAATCTAGAAGTTAGAAGCAAAAACGGCGGGAAAAATCTCGGTACTTCTTTTGAATTATACTTTCTAGATTCTATACCCTAACTTCTAGATTCTG
>DATFWH010000026.1:0-3770 GCA_035259465.1 Binatia bacterium | reverse complement strand
GAGCCGCGACTCCATCGCCGACCTGATCCAGACCGGCACGAAGCCGGACTTGGACAACGTCCAGGGGCTCATGGCCGAGGTGATCGAAGCCGGCTATAAAAACATGAAGCGTGAAGACGTGCTCGCGATCACCGACTATTTAAAGACGGTGCCGCCTATCAAGCATAAAACGAATTGAGGAGGTCGCATGCCAGTCCGCTATCGCATCGTCGACGGCGACGGCCATCTGTTGGATGGTCCCGAGAATTGCTACCGCCGTCATCTCCCCGAGCCTTACCGCAGCCGCAGTGGCTCGTTCTTTCTCCAGTTCGGGTGGGACATCCGCATGAACGCGAAGCTCGGCAAGCTCGACGCGGATCCGCAAACCTACCTGCGTGATATGGAAGCGGAGGCGATCGAGCTCATGGTCGCTTACCCCAGCCCCGCGCTCTCGATCGGTCTCGTGCGCGAGTTCGATGTCGCGGCGGCGCTGGCGCGCGCGTACAACGACTGGGCGCATGAGTTCGGTCGCGCGGCCGGCGGGCGCATCAAAGCCGCCGCCGTCGTGGCGCCGCAGGCGGTGCCGGAGGCGGTCGAGGAAATCCGCCGCGCGGTCACAAGCCTCGGCGCCGTCGCGGTCATGATGCCGACGTACGTGAGCCCCGGCTTCGACCTCGGCCAGCCGCAGTTCGATCCGATCTACGCCGCGGCCGAGGAGCTCGGCGTGCCCGTCGCGTTTCACGCGACGGCGCAGGTGTCGCAGGGAACCTTGCGGTTTCACAAATATCTCGGCGTGCACATGGTCTCGCACCCGTTCGAGCAGATGATCTCGATCATCTCGATCATCTCCAACGGCGTGCTCGACCGCTTTCCCAAACTAAAAGTCGCATTCCTGGAAGCGGGCGTCGGCTGGGTGCCGTACTGGATGGAGCGCTTCGACGAAAAATTTCACAAGCGCCGCGCCGAGATGCCGCCGCTCAAGATGCCGCCGAGCGAATACATCAAGGCCGGGCGCTGCTTTTTTACCTGCGAGGGCGAGGAGTCGGCCTTGCCGTTCATGATCGAGCAATTCGGGGACGACTCTATTCTCTACGCTTCGGACTATCCGCACTGGGACAGCGATTGGCCCCACACGGCAAAGATGGTTCTCGACCGTAAGGACATCAGCGACAAGAGCAAAGAGAAGATTCTCGGTCGCAACGCGCTTTCGTTCTACAACCTCAAATGACGCGCGATGAAGCTTAGCCGCGGAAAGATCGCGCTGCTCGTTTTCGTCGGTCTCATGTGGCCGGCGAAAACCGCCCGCGCCGCGGAGACGTTTCCCAAGCCGGAAAAGAGCCGCCTCGAAGTCGCGATCGCGGCGTGGGGGCCGACGACGCTGCCGCTTCTGGTCGCGCAGGAAGCGGGCTACTTCGGCCGCCACGGCCTGACCGTCTCGATCACGCAAGTGAGCGCCACCGCCGCCGTGCAGGGGGTCGTCTCCGGCTCGCTCGATATTTACCAGGGCGGAGCCGCCGCGATCGCGGCGACACTCGCCGGCGCGAACATCATCTATGTCGCCGCCGGGGTGGATCGGAGTTCGCTCGTGCTCTTCGGGCAGAAGGGGCTCACGAGCTTCGAGATGCTGCGCGGCAAGTCGGTCGCGACGACCTCTCCGGGCGCCTTCGGCGAGATCGCCGTGCGCATGACGGGGCGAAAGTACGGCATGGAAGTCGGCCGTGACTTGAAGCTGCTGTATCATCGCAGCGTGCAGGAGGCCCTGGGGACTTTTCTCCTCGGCAACGCCGACGGTCTTATCATCACGCCGCCGGCGACGGAGGCGGCGCGGAAGCAGGGCTACCCGGTGATCGTCGATTATTACAAGGACGGCCTCAAGATCATCGGCCCGGGCACGGCGGTCACGCGCGATTTCGCGCAGAAAAATCCCAACGCGCTGAAGGCGTACTTGCGCGCCTGCCTCGACGGACTCAAGCGCGCGCTCGACGACGAGGAGTTCGCGAAGAAGGTCGACGCGAAGTACGAAAAGACCAGCGATCCGCAGGTGCTGAGCGAGAATTACCAGCAGGGCGCGCGCGTGTGGAACAAGGACATGACGATCGATCCGGCGGCAATCCGCCTCGTGCTCGACGATTCGTCGGATCCCAAGGCGAAGAGCGCCGACCCGAAGACGTTCTACGATAATTCTCTCATTGAAGCCGTAAACCGCGATTACGCGGCGAAGCTCTTTCCCGGCGCGGTGAAATAAGCTCAATGGCCTGGTACGACGACACCTACCGCTGCTCGCGCTGCGGCGAGACGCATGAGGGGCTGCCCATGAGCTACGGCGCGAGCGCGCCGGCGCTCTGGTCCATGATCCCGCCGGAGGAGCGCGCGGCGCGCGCCGAGCTGTCGTCCGACCAGTGCATCATCGACGACCAGTATTACTTTCTTCTCGGCGGCATCTACATTCCCGTGCGCGACAGCGACAAGCAGTTTCTCTGGCTCGCATGGGTGTCGATCGGGCCGGAGAGCTTCGTCCGCGCCGCCGAGCTTTGGGACACTCCCGGCCGGGAGAGCGAGCCGCCTTACGAGAGCTTCCTCGCCTCGGAGCTGCCGGGCTATCCTTCGACGCTCAATTTAAAATGCGAGCTCTACACGCGTCCGCCGGGCGAGCGGCCGTTCATCCTGCTCGAGGAGAGCGATCATCCGCTCGCGGTCGAGCAGCGCGACGGCATCACGGCCGCGCGCGTCCAGGAGATCGCGGAGCTGATGCTGCACGGCGTCAAGGGCTAAGAATAGATGATCCGCCCGTTCTTTCGCGTGGTCGCCGGGATTCTCGGCGCGGCGTTTCTTATCATGGGAGCGCTTACAATACTTAAAGAAGCGCTTTCGCCGGAAGGCATCTCGCCCCGCACCGAATGGCGCGGCGCACTGTGGCTCCTCTCCTGGGGCGTGATTTTTGTCTTTATCGCCGTGCGTGGATATATGAAGCGGTGAGACCGGATCCCTGCTTAGGGCGCGTATTTTATCGGGTCTTCAACCCCCGCTTCCTTAAACCCCTTCAATCTTAACTGGCAGCTGTCGCATTGTCCGCAGGCCAATCCGTCCGGCGTCGGGTCGTAGCAGCTCCAGGTGAGCGAATAGTCGACACCGAGCGCGAGACCTTTTTTGATGATCTCGGCCTTGGTGAGATGGATGAGCGGCGTGTGGATTTTTATTTTCGTCGTCCCCTCGACGCCCGCTTTGGTCGCGAGGTTCGCCATGCGCTCGAATGCGCGGATGTATTCCTCGCGGCAGTCCGGGTAGCCGCTGTAGTCGAGCTGGTTGGCGCCGAAAAAAATATCCCCGGCGCCGATCTTCTCCGCGAGCGCGAGGCCGAAGGAGAGAAAGATCGTGTTGCGGGCCGGCACGTAGGTGGCGGGAATGCCGCGCGCGATCTCGCCGGCGCTCCGGCTCTTGGGCACGTCGATCGCGTCGGTCAGCGCCGAGCCGCCGATCGCGCGGAGATCGAACGCGATGACGAGGTGGCGTTCGGCGGCGCCGAGCGAACGCGCGACGCGCTCCGCCGCCTGAAGCTCGCGCGCATGGCGCTGGCCGTAGCGGAAGCTCAGCGGATGCACTTCGTAGCCTTCGCTGTGGGCGATCGCCATTACGGTTGCGGAGTCGAGTCCGCCGCTCAAAAGCACCACGGCCTTCGCGGACATAGCGCCATCGTAGGGATCGCGTGTCAAAAAGACAAGGCGGGTGCGACTGTGATATAATGCCGGGCCGACGGAGGCGAGTGCAAACATGCTCTATCTCCTGAGACCTTA
>DATFWH010000025.1:0-7125 GCA_035259465.1 Binatia bacterium | reverse complement strand
GACAAGGGGCCGCCGGGAGACCGCGTGTACGCTGTCTTGGAGACAACCGCTTACGTGATCTTCCCGCCGGTCTGGCCCTTCGTGTTCCGCTCGAACCGCGCGGAGTTCGATTTCCGGGTGACGGAAGCGGAGAGCGGCACGGAAAAGCTTGACTCACGACCGGCCGGTCGATAAGATGGCGGCGATTTTTCACGCCGACTTTTTCGAGATAGGAACCGCGTCATGCTCAACAACGAACGAACGCAACGCATCGGCATCGAGGTCTTGAGCCGCTTTCCCGCCCGCGAGCTGCTGCTCGCCGGCATAGTTGCGTGTTTAGCCGGCTGCTCATCGTCGTCGTCATCATCTTCTACCTCTTCTTTTTTGCCGTCGCTGCCGTCGCTGCCCTGGTCGAGCTCGAAGAACGAGAGCAGTACATCGGCCGAGGCGCTCTATAGAGAAGGCAATCAACTGCTCGCCAACAAAAAGTACGCGCAGGCGATCGAGCGTTATCAGAAGCTGAGATCCGATTTTCCGTTCGCGCCGGAGGTGGTCGGCGCCGAGATGAAGCTCGGCGAGGCTTATTACCTCAACAAGCAATACACCGAGGCGGTCGAGACGCTCAAAGAGTTCGAGGCGATGCACCCGAACAATGAGAATATCCCGTACGCGCTCTACATCGCCGGCATGTCGCACTTCGACCAGTTCTCCTCCGCCGACCGCGATCAAAAAAATACGGAGATCGCCAAGGGCTACTTCGAGCGCGTGGTGAATAACTACCCGAAATCGGAATATGCGGCGAAAGCGCACGAGAAGCTCGCGAAGTGCCTCGAGTATCTCGCCGAGCACGAGTTCGACATCGCGTCTTATTACATGCGCGAGAAGAAATATCCCGCAGCCCGCGACCGCTTCGAGGGCATCGTCCGGCGCTACCGGACGACTTCGGTCGCGCCAAAGGCGCTGTACAATCTCGGCGAAGCCTATCGGCTGGAAAAAAACAACGTCAAGGCGGCGCTCGCTTTCGAGGCGCTGACCCAATACTACCCGAACGATCCGTTGGCGAAAAACGCGCGCACGCAGCTGACGCAGCTCGCGCAGGAAAAACAGGACCCGCTCGACGCGCTGCTCAAGCAAGATCGTCGAGGCGCCGCGACCGCCGTCGCCGAAAATAAAAACGCCGAGCCCGCCAAAGACGCCCCGCGTGTGGCGAAAACCGACGTCGTGACCGAAAAACCCGGCGACGACCAAAGCTTCTTGGGCCGCATGGTCGACAAGATCAATCCCTTCTCCTCCTCTTCGCCTGCTCCCGCCGCAAAGGAGAGCGAGAAAAAAGCTCCCGCCGCGAACACGGCGAAATCGGTTTCGCCGCAAAGCTCTCAGCTCATCGGAAGCATCGACGAATCGCTGAAGCGCCGCGGCCTCGAAGACGGCGCCCAGAAGGCGCCCGCGGACCTTACACCGCCGAAACCCGATCTGCCGCAGATCGCGGAATCGCCGCTGCCGCCGACGCGTCAGGAATCCGCCACGCTGAGCGCCGTCGACAGCAAGCTCGACAAAAAAGGGTCCGGGACAGCGGATCTCCCGCCTACCCCCGAAGCGGCACCGATCTTAAAGCAGCCGATCGATGAGAAGGCGGTTGCGAGCGCACGCGCCGCGAGCAAGCCTTCGATGGACGCAGCCGCGCTCGTCTCGAGCATCGATAGCAAATTGAAACGGCAGGGAATCGACCCGGCGACCGAAGAGGTAAAAATGGCGCTTCCCGCCGCCGAGAAGCCGATCGTGGTGGCAAAGCCCAAGCCGGCGCCCGAGAAGAACTTAGAGTCGCGGCTTCCGGAGGAGAAAGGCCCGCTCTTCCTCGCGCCGCAAGAGGTCCCGGCGCAGGAGAAGCCGGCTACCGACGTCGCCTCGACGCCCGCGGATAGCGCCGCGCCGGCGCCATCGCTCCCGGCGCTGGCCGTCAAAGGGCCGCCGCAGCCGGCGAAAGACAAGCCGGCGGACACCAAGGTGGCCGCCAAAGCGAAGTCTCCGGAGGAAGTGGATATTGAGGCCGAGAATAAGGGCGTCTTAGATCAGATCAAAGAAGACATCGGCCGCATCGGTAAGATATTGAACCCGTTCAGCTGGTAGCGGCGGACTTAAATTGCGTAACGAAAAAAGGGCGGCCAAAAGGCCGCCCTTTTCTTTTCAGCAACTCACTTTTCACTCCGCCGCTCCGGCGGCGTGAGCGTTCTCGACCGACCTCTGCGTCGCGCCCGCTACTTCCGCCGCAGTCCGAATTTCCTGAACGAGCTCCAGATCGACGGTCCTTCGGCCGGCGTGCCCATCTGCCACTCCGGCGCGGGCGCAGGCGACCGCACGGGCTGGAGCCGGCGGGTCCGCCAGCCGCGCATGCGCTGCACGGCGCCCTCGAAATAGAGATAGACGACCGGCGTGATGTAGAGCGTCAGGAGCTGCGATACGAGCAAACCTCCGACCACCGCCAATCCCAGCGGGCGGCGCGATTCGGCGCCGGCGCCATGTCCCAAAGCGATCGGCACGGCGCCCATGATGGCCGCCATGGTCGTCATCATGATCGGCCGGAAGCGCACGAGGCAGCCTTCATAGATCGCCTGGTAAGGCGTCTTGCCTTCGTTCCGCTGACCCTCGACCGCGAAGTCGATCATCATGATCGCGTTCTTCTTCACGATGCCGATCAGCATGATGATGCCGACGAAGCCGTAGACGTTCAAATCCATATTGAAGAGCATGAGCGTCAGGAGCGCGCCCAAGCCCGCCGAGGGCAAACCCGACAGAATCGTGAGCGGGTGGATGAAACTTTCATAGAGAATGCCGAGCACGAGATAGACGACGACTACGGCCATCAAGAGCAGGAACGCCATGCTGCGCAGCGATGATTGGAATTTTTCCGCCGTGCCCTGAAACGCCGTGGAAATGGTCGGCGGCAGCGTCTCGCGCGCGAGGACGTTGATCTCGTTCAGCCCGTCGCCCAGCGCGACGCCGGGTTTTAGGTTAAATGAAATCGTTACCGACGGCAGCTGGCCGGAATGGTTAACCGACAGCGGCCCGACGCTCTGTTTTAAGTTTGCGACCGAGTTGAGCGGTATCAAGGCGGTGCCCGAAGCGAGCGAAGCCTGGGCCGTGTTGTTGCCGGTATTGGAGCGGATATAGAGCATCGACAACACCGAGGGATCGTTCTCGTACCTGGGGTCGATCTCCAAGATCACCTGGTACTGATTGCTGGGCGTGTTGATCGTCGAGATCTGCCGCGAGCCGTAGGCGGTGTAGAAAGCATCCTGAATCTGCCGCGGCGAAAGGCCCTGCTGCGTCGCGCCCATCGTCGAGGCCTTATCGCGGTCGACGATGATCTCCAGCTGCGGATTTTTCAGCTGCAAGTCGCTGGTGACGTCCTGGAACTTGTCGTTGGCGCGCATCTTCTCTTCGAGCATCGGCGCGTATTGGTACAACTCCTTCGAGTCGGGGCTCAGCAGGGTGTATTGATAGAGGCTGCGCGAAAGACGCGCCTCAAGGCGGATCACCGGCGGGTTCTGCAGCGACACGCGCACACCCGGCACGGTCGAAAGCTTCGGCCGCAACTGCTGGATGATCTCGTCGGCGCTCAGCGGCTCATGCGAGTGAAACAAAACGAAATTCGTGTACGGCAGCATCACGGGCCGGTCCTGCTTCGGGCGCTGAGCTTTGGGTTTCAGCCGAATGAAAATCTGCCCGGCGTTGCCGGTTGCGGACTGCCCGCCGGTGCCGACGCTCGAGCGGAAGCCGTCGACGTTCCCGTCCGCAGCCACGATTTCGTTCAGCTGCTTCTGCAGCCGCACCATACTGGTGAACGAGGTGCCCTGCGCCGACTCGGTATTGATCACGATCTGATTGGTGTCTTCGCTGGGGACAAAACCCTTCGGGATGATCGTGAAGAGGTATCCCGTCGCGACGAGCAGAACGAGCGAGATGGTCATCGTCAGCAAGCGCGCCTTCAGCGCCCATTGGAGCGTCCAGTCGTAAGCGCTGAGCATGCCGTCGAAGAAGCGCCCGACGATCGCGTAGAGCCTGCCGTGGTGCTCCTCCTTGGCCGGCTTCAAGAACCGGCTGCAGAGCATCGGCGTCAGGCTCAGCGACACCAGCCCTGAGACCAGGATCGCGACGCAGATCGTGACCGAGAACTCGCGCAGCAGCCGGCCGAGCATGCCCGACATGAAAAGAACCGGGATGAAGGCGGCGACGAGAGAAAACGTCATCGAGAGAATGGTAAAGGCAATCTCTTTGGCACCCTGAACGGCGGCGTCGAAAGGCTTCTCGCCTTCCTCGACGTGCCGCACGATGTTTTCCAGCACGACGATGGCGTCGTCGACGACGAAGCCGACCGAGAGCGTCAGCGCCATCAGCGAGAGATTGTTCAAGCTGTAACCCAGGAGATACATCATGGCGAACGTGCCGATGATCGACATCGGCAGCGCGAGACTCGGGATGATCGTCGCCGACACATTCCTCAGGAACAAAAAGATGACCAGGACGACCAGCGCGACGGTGAGCCCGAGCGTGAACTGGACGTCCCAGATCGAATCGCGGATCGAGAGCGTGCGGTCGAAGAAAATCTCCAATTTGACGGACGGCGGAATATAGGCGTTGAGCCCGGGAAGTATCGCTTTGACGGCGTCGACGACCTCGACGACGTTAGCGCCGGGCTGGCGGTTGACGGCGAGGACGATAGACGGCTTGTTGTTGTACCAGGCCGCGATTTTGTTGTTCTCGACGTCGTCGAGAACCGTGCCCAGTTCCCGGAGTCGAACCGGCGAGCCGTTGCGGTAGGTCACCACCATCGGCCGGTAGTCGTCGGCTTTAATAAGCTGCCCGTTGGACTTGAGCGTGAGCGTCCGTTGCGGGCCATCGAGCGTGCCGAGCGGCAGGTCGACGTTGCCGCGCTGCACGGCGGCCAGGACCTCGTCGATGCCGATCTGCCGGTAGGCAAGCGCGGTAGGATCAACCTGGATGCGCACGGCGTATTTCTGCGCGCCGAAGACGTCGACCTGCGAGACGCCGCTCACCATCGAGATGCGCTGCGCCAAAACGTTTTCCGCGATCTCGTCCACCGCAGACATCGCCAGCGTCTCGGAAGTAAGCGCGAGCTGAAGCACCGGAGCGTCGGCCGGATTCGTCTTTCTGTACGAAGGAGGATTCGGCATGTTGGGCGGCAGGTCGCGGAGGGTCCGGGCGATCTGCGCTTGGACGTCCTGCGCCGCGGCGTCGATGCTTCGGTTCAAATTGAATTGCAGCGTGAGCTGCGTCCGCCCGAGCGTGCTGACGGAGTTCATGGACTCGAGGCCCGGGATCGTGGAGAACTGCTTCTCCAGCGGCGTCGCGACGGAGGCCGCCATCGTCTCGGGGCTGCCGCCCGGTAAATTGGCGGTGACGACGAGCGTGGGGAAATCGACGGTGGGCATGTCGGCGACCGGCAGCGAGCGGTAAGACATGATGCCGAAAATCAAGATCGCCGCCATGAGCAGCGTGGTCATGACGGGCCGGTAGATGAATGATCCGGTGAGATTCATGACACCGTCTCTTTTCTGCGCCGCGCGCCTTCCTTGGTGGCCCCGCCCTTGGTCGGATCCTGCGTCGAATCTTTGGCCGTTTTTATCTGAATCCGGCTCTCTGGACCGAGGAGAAATTGCCCGTCCGTAACGACGCGCTCACCCGGCTGGACGCCCTGCTCGATTACGGACTCGCCGTTGAGCGACCGGCCCACGACGACAGGACGGACTTCCACTCCCGATTCACCGCGCACGACGAAAACCTGCTGCCCTTTCTGACCGGTCTGGACGGCCTCCGAAGGAACGACGACCGAGTTCTGATCAGTGAGCTTCAGCACCGCCTTGACGAATTGACCCGGCCAGAGGCGGCGGTCGCGGTTGGCGAAGGTTCCCTTGAGCTTAATGGTTCCCGTCGTCCGGTCGACGGAATTGTCAACGAAGCTCAGATCGCCCTGCTCGGGGCGCTGCTCGTCATCGGGTGTCACCGCCTGGACGCCGAGCTTCCCGGCGGCAAGACGATTTTTTAGCTCCGGCAGATTCTGCTCGGGAATCGTGAACGTTACATAGATCGGGCTTACCTGATTGATCGTCACCAGCGGCGTGGCGTCGTTGGTGCGAACGACGTTGCCTTCGTTTACCAGCAGGCTGCCGGTGCGCCCGGTGACCGGCGAGAAGATACGGCAGTAGCTAAGCTGAACCTTGGCGTTTTCGACGTTTGCCTTATCCGCTTCTACGGTCGCCTCGATGGCATCGGCGTTGGTTTTGATTTGATCGTACTGCTCCTGGGAAACGTACTGCTTCTTGACGAGCTCGGCGTAGCGCCGGGACTGCTCGCGCGCGTTCGCCAGCATGGCCAAGTCCTTCGCGAGGTTCGCCTCGGCCTGCTTTACCGCGGCCTCGAACGGTCTCGTATCGACCGTGAAAAGAAGGTCGCCCTCTTTGACGTCCTGGCCTTCTTTGAAATGAACTTTTGTGATGGCGCCCGTGACTTGCGAGCGGACAGATACGGTGGAATACGGCTCGACGGTGCCCACAGCCTCGATCTGCACCGGCATCGTCTTCTGCACGGCCGCGACGACGGTTACGGGAATCGCCGGGCGGTTTTCGCGCCGGCCCGGCTCCGGCTTCTTGGCCCCGCTGCTCATCTGGCCGTAGCCCACGTACGCGCCGATCGCGATCACCAGAACCGCCAGCCAGATAAGCCGCTTCATTTTCTCTCCCCGCGACCGGAGCGCGCCGGTCTACGGCGTCCCTACTGCTTTCAACAACTGCGCCTCGGCGACTTTGTAATTGTAAATCGAGTTGACGTAGTCGACTTCCGCGCTCGTGTACAGCTGCTGCGCGTCGGTGACCTCGATGATCGACCCGACTCCGACCTGATAACGCCCATTGGCCAAATCCAAATTCTCCTTCGCCGCATCCATGGCGGCTTTAAAGGATTTGATGCGCTCCTGCGCGCTCAACAGGTTAGCATATCCTTGCTCAACCTCTAAGGCAACTTGCTGTTTCTGCTGATCGGCCTGCGCGCGGATCGCGTAGTAGGTTCGGACGGACTCTTCTACTCTATTAGTCGTACGAAAGCCGTCGAAAATGGGGATATTGAGGCTTA
>DATFWH010000024.1:0-6061 GCA_035259465.1 Binatia bacterium | reverse complement strand
GGGCTAAGTGACGCGGCGGCTTTTCTTCGGAAGCGGCTCGTCACTGCGCCAACCGCTTCGTTCAATTCTTCGACTCGGAACAATCTGCACGCAGGGTAGAAAACCGCAGCGGCGGTTCCCATCCCCAGGACGACTTGCGCTAGATAGAGCTTGAAGCCGGAAAAAGGCAGCCGGCCCGCCGGCGCGATGGCCGCGAGCCAGACGGCGGCCGCCATCGCCGCCGTCGCGAGCGAGATCCTGATCGTGCTCGACGCGAGCCGGCGGCCTTCGATGCGCCCGAGACGCTTGCGCATGAGCACGAGCAGCAGAGCGAAGTTCACGAGCGCGACCGCCGAGGTCGAGCAGGCGAGCCCGACGTGGCCGAGTGGACCGACGAGCAAAGCATTCATAATATAGTTGATCGCGACCGATCCTAGGCTTACGAGCATCGGCGTGAGCGCGTCGTCGAGCGCGTAAAACGCCGGCGCGAGAACCTTGACGCCGCCGTAGCCGGCGAGACCGATGGCATAAGCGGCGAGCGCCGCCGCGGTTTGCACCGTGTCGAACGACGTGAAGCGGCCGTGCTCGAAGATGAGTCCTACGATCGGCTCGCGTAATACGATAAGGCCGGCCGCCGACGGAATGCAGAGGAGAAAGATCAGGCCGAGCGAGTGCGCGAGCGTGCGGCGGAACTCCACCGTCTCTTTCCGCGCGGCCGCCGCGGAAATGAGCGGCAGCGTCGCGGTCGAGATCGCGACGCCGAAGGCGCCGATCGGAAACTGCACGAAGCGAAACGCGTAATTGAGCCACGACACAGGCCCGTTGCCGACGCGGCCCGTCGTCGGGTCGATGATCGAGGATGCGAAATTGCTGTTGACAAAGATATTGATCTGGACCGCGGCCGCGCCGATGATCGCCGGGCCCATCAATGCCATGATCTGGCGCACGCCGGGGTCGGTGAAGCTCAGCTCCGGCCGGTAGCGGAAGCCGACTTTTCGCAGGCTCGGCCACTGCACGGCGAACTGCAGGAAGCCGCCGAAAATCGTGCCGTAGGCCATGCCCTCGATCGCGCCGAGGCCGATGCTCGGACCGATCACGAAGCCCAAAAGAAGGCCGCCGACAACGGAGCCGATGTTGAAAAACGCCGACGCCATCGCCGGGACGCCGAAGCGGTGCATAGAGTTGAGAATCCCCATCGCCTTCGCCGCCAGCGCGATGAAGAGCAGAAACGGGATCATGATGCGCGTCAAATGGATCGTGAGCGGCGCTTTATCGGGCACGTCGAAAAAGCCCGGCGCGAGAAGATGAACGATCTGCGGCGCAGCGAACCAGCCGGCGATGCAGATGATGCCGAGCAGCAGCATCAGCAGCGTGGCGACGCGGTTCGACAGGCGAAACGCTTCGGCCTCGCCTTTTTTTGCGAGCACCTGCGAGAAGGTCGTCACGAACGCCGCCGAGAGCGCGCCTTCGGCGAAGAGATCGCGCAGCAGATTGGGAACGCGGAACGCCGTCAAAAACGCGTCGTACTGAAGCCCCGCGCCGAACAGCGCGGCGAAGACCTGATCGCGCACGAGGCCGAGTACGCGGCTCGCCATGATCGCGATGCTGACGATGCCCGCGTTGCGGGCGACGCTCGGGCGGGGAGGCGCGGACGCGGCGCCGGAGGGTGGCGTGGTCGACATTCGAATTTTAAAGCGCTGGGCCGCCGCAGAATCGACGGTCGGGGTAGTTTATCGTTTTTCGCCTGCGCTTGAAAGCGGGATTTGAGATAGAGATAGAGACAGAAACCGGACACAAAGTCTTTTCTCTGTCTCTGTCTCGCTTCTCTGTCTCGTCTGTCTCGCTTTTTGTCATTGCGTTTGTTATTTCTTTGAATTCACTTTCAGTTGGAGGAACCTTGAAGGTAGGACTCATCGGGCGGCAGGGCTCGGGAAAAACGACGATTTTCGGCGCGCTCACCGGCCTCCGCGCTGAAACCGGCGGAAGCGAAAGTCATCTCGGGGTCACGAAGGTGCCGGACGCGCGCGTCGACCGCTTGTCCGATATTTTCAAGCCGAAGAAAACGACCTACGCCGAGATCCGCTTCACCGACTTTCCAGCGCAGCAGGGCAAAGAGAAGCTCAAGGCGAACGCCGCGCTGATCGCGCAGATGCGCGACGTCGACGCGATCGCGCTCGTGCTGAACGATTTCGACGGCTCGTCCGATCCCGTTAAAGACCTGCGCGACCTTTTGGCCGAGATGATCCTTGCCGATCTCGTCGTCGTGGAGAACCGGCTGACGAAGCTCAAGAAGGAAAAAGGCAAGGAGCGCGAAGGCGAGGTGCTGGAGCGCTGCTTGAAAACGCTGGAAGCCGAAGAGAGCCTGCGGTCCATCGGCTTTGCGCCGGACGAAGAATCGCTGCTCGCAGGGTTCGGCTTTTTAAGCCGCAAGTCGGTGATCGCGCTCTTCAACGTCGCGGAGGGGCGGGCGGGAAAAGAGCTCCCCGAAGATTATCGTAAGGAGCTCGAGCGGCTGGCGATTCCCGGGCTCGCATTGTCGGCGAAGGTCGAAATGGAAGTCGCGCAGCTCGACGAGAAGGACCGCCAGTCTTTTCTGAGCGAGCTCGGCATCGCCGAGCCGGCGCGCGACCGTTTTATCCGCGCGTCTTATCAGCTGCTCGACCTCATCAGCTTTTTTACGTCCGGAGAGGACGAGGTAAAAGCGTGGACGATCGAGCAGGGCACGCCGGCGCGCAAGGCCGCCGGCAAGATTCACAGCGACATCGAGCGCGGCTTCATCCGCGCCGAGGTCGTGGCGTACGAAGACTTCATCCGCTACGGCACCGAGGCCAAGTGCCGCGAGGCGGGGAAGCTCCGGCTCGAAGGCAAGGATTACCTCGTGGCCGATGGGGACATCATTCACTACCGCTTCAACGTGTAACGAAAATACTTGACCCCGCTCGCCCCGGTTAAAATAGCTTGTCGATGCAGCCGGCCGCCTCCGTCATCGTCACCTCCGATTACGCTTTTAATACGCGGAACGGCATAGAAGTCTTTCACGATTGCATCGAAGCGCTTGCGCGTCAGGATGCCGAAGAGCCGGTCGAGTTCATCCTCGTAGATAACACCGAGCTGCCTGCGGAGATCGCCGCGCGGCTCAAGCGCATTCTACCGTCGCTGCGCCTCGTCACCGCGCCGGCGTCGTCGGCCGCCGAGCTCAAAAACACCGGCGTGCGCGCATCAAGCGCCGAGCTGGTCGCCTTCATAGACGCCGACTGCGTCGCCGACAGCGGTTGGCTTAAGCAATTTCTCACCGACATGCGCGAACATCCCGAAGTCGCGGTCGTGACCGGGCGGACGCATTACGGCGCGGCCGGCTTTCTCAATCGCGTGATGGCGCTTTTGTCGCGGTCGTACCTCGATCAGGGCCGTGCGGGGTACACGCGCCACGTCGCCATCAATAACGCCGCTTTCCGCCGCGCTGTGTTTCTGTCGCATCCGTGCGCGACCGAAGGCGCGCACATGTCGTTGCTCCAGGCCGAAGCGCTTTTTCGCGCCGGCCACCGCGTTCTTTTCGATCCGCGTCTTTCCGTCCGTCACGACTATTACGGCTGGAGCTCCGAGCGGGAGATCCGGCGCAGTCTCGGCTACGGCGTCATCATGTCGCGCCTCATCGATGGGCGCTTGCGGCACGCATGGATCGCGCGCCTAGGGTATGCTTCGATTCCGCTATTCGCGGCTTTGCGGGCGCTGCACGGCTGCTGGAACTGTTTACGCCGCCGGCATGCCTACGGCGTCGCATGGTACGAGCTGCCGGCCGCGTTCATGCTCGCCGCGATAACGGCGATCATGGAGGTGCCTGGCATGTTGCGCGCCGTGCGCGGGCGGCCGCTCGGCAAGACCGCTTTTCGATGACGGGATTTCTGTAAACCTCTTGACCTGCCCCCGCTACTATGAAAACCTATGTCCGTTGACCCTATGGCTAACGACGGACAAATGATCCTCGTCGTCGAAGACGAGCTCCCGATGCTCAACCTGCTGAAGAAAATTCTTGAAGACGCGGGTTTTCGTGTTTTGATGGCCAAGGACGGCATCGAGGCGATCGACGTTTACAGCCGCAACCAGAGCGACGTGGACCTCGTTCTATGCGACATGGCGTTACCCAAGCTCGGCGGCTGGACGGTCTATCTGGCGCTCAAAGAGCGCAACCCTCAGGTCAAGATGATTCTGACCAGCGGCTACCTCGACCCCAAAGTCAAATCGGACATGGTGAAGGGCGGCGTACGCGATTTCATCCCGAAGCCGTACGTCCCCGAGACCATCGTCAAAAGCGTGCGCCAGGCCCTGGGCGATCACCAGGACTGACGGACTTTCCTCTAAAAATTTTATCCGATCGCTTTGTCGGCGGGGTTTCCTTCCGAAAGGTCTTCCAGGGCGGCGATGATTTCCTGCGCCATATAGGGCTTGTGAACGAAGCGGCTGACGCCTTCGCGGGCGAGCGCGGCCTTTAGCTCCGGCTCGAGGTAGCCGCTCGTTACGACGACCCGCGCGCCGGGGTTTTTCGCGCGAATTTTGCGCAAAACTTCGGCGCCGGAAATCTTCGGCAGATCTAAGTCGAGCAGGACCACGTCGATGTCGTGGGCGCTGCGGCGGTAGCGCGCGGTCGCTTCTTCTCCGTCGACGGCGGTGAGCACTCGATAGCCGCGCTCCGCAAGCAGGTTGCGGAGCAGGTGCAGCATCGTCTCCTCATCCTCCACCACCAATGCGGTCGCGCTGGCGCAGTTGTGGCTCTCCGTCCCGTTCCCATGCGAGTCGGACGGCTCGGCGCACAGCTCGTTTCCTCCCGGCAGCACGATGCGGAACGTGGAGCCATCGCCGGGAGCGCTCGTGACGGCGATCGTCCCACGGTGATTCTTCACGATCCCGTAGACGACCGACAGCCCCAGTCCCGTGCCTTTGTCCGCCTCTTTCGTGGTGAAAAACGGTTCGAATATGCGCTCGCGCACCTTTTCATCGATCCCGTAGCCGCTGTCGCTTATTTCAATCGCCACGGCTTCTTTGGCTTCGGCGTTCCCGTCGTCGAGGACTCCGGCGTCCGCAGAGGCGGTGCGCAGCGTCAGCCGCCCGCCGTTCGGCATTGCATCGCGCGCGTTGACGCAAAGATTCAACAGCGCTTGGTTGATCTGATTCGGATCCGCCATGATCGTCGGCAATCCGGCGGCGAGCTCGAGGTGGACGGCGATATTCTTGGGAAAGGTGCCTTTGACCAAATCGACAAGGCTGCTCACGACGCTGTTGAGTTCGGTGGGCTCGAGATTCGCCTCGGTTTTGCGCGCCATCGTGAGCAGTTGCTGCACGACGCCGGCGCCGCGCTTGATGGCCTCGTTGATGACTTTGACGCTCTCTGCGATATCGGGGCTTTCGCCCGCCTGCGCCGCGATCAGCGAAGTATATCCCTGGATGATGTTCAGGATATTGTTGAAATCGTGCGCGATGCCGCCGGCGAGCGTGCCCATGCTTTCCATTTTCTGCGCCTGGCGGAGCTGCTCTTCGAGCACCGCCCGCTCGTCCATTTCAGTCCGAAGCGCATGGTTCGACGCGATCAGTTCTGCGGTCCGCTCGTCCACGCGCCGCTCCAGTTCCTGGTTGAGCTTTTCGAGGTCCGCGCGGTTGCGCTCGGCTCGGGCGAGCGCCGCTCGTCCGCGGATCAGCTCTTCACGCTCCTTTTCAATCGCGTGCGCGTGTTTGATCTGAGAGATCATCCAGTCGACGCGCGCCCGGCTGGATTTGTGGCTGCCGCAGAGAATGAGCGGGGCTTCGTAAAAAAGATTGGAATAGACTTCGCCGCCGAGAATCGCCAGCGGGTGGGTCCGCAGCGCGGCGAAAATCGCATCCGGCGAAAGGCCGCCGCGATTGAATTGACAGACGATTTTTCCGGGAAAACCCGGAACGAAGATCGTATTGAGCCGCGCTTCCCATGCCTCCAGCAGGCGGGTGTCGATGTCGGGGCCCAGGATCCAGGTCATCTCGACGGCGAACCGGCTGGCTTTGAATCCGGATTTTGCCGCAGCGTTGATAAACTGCAGCACCTGGCGGACCTTTT
>DATFWH010000023.1:0-7672 GCA_035259465.1 Binatia bacterium | reverse complement strand
CGGCCGCGGCGTTTTCGCCGAAGCGGCCCCGCAAGTTGACGGCGCGGCATTCCCAGCCGAGATTGGCGAAGTGCGTCGCCCATGGCATCCAGCAGGTGCTGGCGGCCCACAAACCGTGAATCAAGATGAGCGGAGCTTTGTATTTTTCTCTTTCCGGCGAGTAGAGATCGATCGGCAGAGGCGCGCTCCGATTTTCCATATCACAACATTAAGTGGACACGGGAAAATAACAAGGCCCTCCGTTTTCGTCGAAGGGCCTTGCGTTGAGCGGCCAGGACGGCCGCCCTATCGCCTGAGCATGTGGAGGGTTATTTCACCGCCGCCACACCACAACCAAATCGACTTACTTTTTCTTTTTTTTCTTGGCTTTTTTCTTTGCAGCCATAGGCGCCTCCTTGTTTATTTCCCCGGCAGGTATTTACCGCGAGGTAGGAGTTTTCCTCAGGCGAAAAAGATGTCTTGCCACCCTCCAGATTCTGTTGATGAATAAATTATACCGACCCCAGGAATTGTGTGTCAAGAAGAAAATGCAATTTTAAATTCGCGAGCGTTGATTTTGTCTAATGCGCTTACTTCTTCGATTTGATAAGAACTTTAGCGAGGTCGAACGTTCTACTGGAAAGATAATCCGCGCCGGAGCGTCGTCGCGGGAAAAACGGCCGCGCACGGCGTGCATGGAAAAAAGAGCTTGACGACACTATATTGATAGGATCGGAGGAGGGACCATGGCGGAAGACGTTAAGATCAGCCGTGCAATCGTCCTGGAAGCCGACGCCGAGACGCTCGGCAAAATGCGCAAAGAAGGCCATGCGCGAGGCTTTACCGTCTATTGCGACGAAGCCGAGCGCACCGGCGGCGACAACAGCGCGCCGCCGCCGCTGGCGTACTTCGCGCTGTCGCTGGGGTTTTGACTGCTGACCCAGATTTCCCGGTACGGGGAAATGATGAAGACGAAAATCGACAAGGCGCGGGTTTCCGTCAGGGCGGAATTCAAAAGCGAAGGCTCGGTGCTCGCCGAGACGGTCCGCGCCGAGGGGCTCGGATTCGCGACCAAGCTCGACGTCGAGTCGCGCGAGCCGGCGGAGAAGGTCGCCGCCGTCGTGCGCAACGCGGAGAACGGCTGCTATGTCTTGCAAACGATTCTCCGCCCCGTGCCCGTGGAGCGCAGCTTCACTCTCAACGGGAATGCTTTCGATCCGGCGAAAAAATAATCAGCGGAAAGGAGCGGCGTCAAATGGCCAAACCGATGGAGTTCATGGGGATCGAATATAAAGAAGGCGTGCTGGACGAGAAGATGTCGCAGCTTATCCGCTTTGCGGTGAACCTTGCGATCAACCACGAGCACGGCGCGAAGCTGCATCTCGAGCGCGCGCGCAAGGCCGGCGCGACCGAGGACGAGATCTGGGAGACGGCGGTGTACGCGCTCCGGCCCGTCGCGGCGCAGGTGCGGAACTTCGCGCGCAAGATCATCGCCGGCGATCCGAAATACGGCGGAGGCAGGTAGCGATCGATGAACCAGTGGACGATCGAGGTCGGCGAAGAGACTTTCGAGAAGGAAGTCCTCGAGCGCTCGCGCCAAACGCCCGTGGTCGTCGACTTCTGGGCGCCGTGGTGCGGCCCCTGCCGCGTCATCGGCCCGGTGCTGGAGCGGCTGGCCGAGGAGCGGAAAGGCGATTTCGTACTCGCCAAAGTCAACGTGGATGAGAATCCGGAGCTCGCCGCGGTTTTTCGAATTCAAGGCATACCGGCGGTGAAGATATTTGAGGACGGCGCGCTCGCCGACGAGTTCACCGGCGCGCTGCCGGAAGACGCCGTGCGCGAGGTGATCGAGCGCGTTTTGCCGTCGGCGGCCGATCGCAAGGCCGAGGCGGCGGAAAAGCTCGCCGCGGAAGGAAAGATCGATCAGGCGAAAGCGATCTATGAAAAGCTGCTCGCCGCGGAGCCTAATCACGACCGGTCGCTGATAGGGCTCGCGCAGCTGATCGCGCCGGAAGACGCGCAGCGCGGGCTCGAGCTGCTCGAGCGGGTATCCTTTACGAGTCCGATCCGCGACGAGACCGACCGCCTGATCGCGCGCCTGAAGCTCCAAAGCGCCGGCGGCGGCAACGAGGCGGAGCTGCGCGCCGCGGCCGCGGCCGATCCGGAAAATGTAGAAAAGCGCTTCGCGCTCGCCGAGGCGCTGGCGGCGGGCGAGAAATATGAGGACGCTTTGAAGGAGTTTATCGAAGTGTTGAAGCGCGACCGCGGCTTTCAGGACGACGGCGCGCGCAAGGCGATGCTCGACATCTTCGAAGTGCTCGGCAACGACCACGACCTGACGGAGAGATACCGCTCAGAGCTCGCAAAAGTATTATTCAGATAACGCGCCGCGCAGGCTAAACGCGGAAGGCCGAAGGGCAGAGGCCGCTCACCGGGCAGCGCGCGCAGTCCGGCTTGCGCGCGTAGCAGGCGCGCCGGCCGTGAAGCACGAGCCGGTGGGAGAAGCCGGTCCATTCCTCCGGCGGCAGCAGCTTCATCAAATCCCGCTCGATCTTTTGCGGATCTTCCGCGCGCGTGAGCCCCAGGCGGCGCGATACGCGCTTGCAGTGCGTGTCGACGATGATGCCCGGAATGCCGAAGGCGTGGCCGAGGATCACGTTGGCCGTCTTGCGGCCGACGCCGGGCAGGCTCGTGAGCTCTTCCATCGTCGCGGGGACTTCGCCGGCGTGGATTTCCATCAGTTGCCGGCTCATTTTCTTGAGCACGAGCGCCTTGACGTGAAAGAGCCCGAGGCGGCGGATCAGCGCCTCGACGCTTTTGAGCGGAGCGCGCGCCAGCGCCTCGGGCGTAGGATAGCGGCGGAAGAGCTCCGGGGTGACGCGGTTCACCATCTCGTCGGTGCACTGCGCGGAAAGAATGACAGCGACGAGCAGCTCGAAGGTATTCTTATGGTCGAGCGGCACGCGCAGGCCGGGATAGGCCTCGGCGAGGCGTTGCGCGATCGCCGCGGCGCGCCGCCGTTTTTCTTCGGCGGTCTCGCGCTTCACGCTCAGTTCGCGAACGCGCGCGTTCCGGGATACACGGCACGTTTTCCCAGCTCCTGCTCGATGCGCAGCAGCTGATTATACTTGGCGGTGCGCTCGCCGCGGCACGGCGCGCCGGTCTTGATCTGGCCGGCGTTGGTCGCGACGGCGAGATCCGCGATCGTCGCGTCCTCGGTCTCGCCCGAGCGGTGGGAGACCACCGTCGTATAGCCGGACTTCGCCGCCAGGCGCATCGTCTCGAGCGTTTCGGTGAGCGTGCCGATCTGGTTGACCTTGACGAGAATCGAATTCGCCACGCCCATCTCGATGCCGCGCGCGAGCCTCGTCTTGTTGGTGACGAAGAGGTCGTCGCCGACGAGCTGGACTTTCTTCCCCAGCGCGTGGGTGAGCATTTTCCACCCGTCCCAGTCGTCTTCGGCGAAGGCGTCCTCGATGGAGATGATCGGATACTGCCGCACCCAGTCTTCGTAAAGCCGGACCATCTCGTCGCGGCCGCGCTTTCTGCCGTCGGATTTCTTAAAAACGTAGCCGCCGTCGTCGTAAAGCTCGCTCGAGGCGACGTCGAGCGCGAGCGCGACGTCGGCCGCGGGCCGGTAGCCGGCCTGCTCGATCGCTTCGAGCAGGAGCTGCACCGCCTCTTCGTTGGTTTTGAGCCGCGGCGCGAAGCCGCCCTCGTCGCCGACGCTCGTCGAGTAGCCGCGCTTCTGCAAGACTTTCTTGAGCGTCTGAAAAATCTCCGCCGCGGCGCGCATCGCCTCGGCGAAGCTTTTCAGCCCCGCCGGCACGATCATGAACTCCTGAAAGTCGACGTTGTTGTCGGCGTGCGCGCCGCCGTTCAGGACATTCAGCATGGGAACGGGCAGCGTCTTCGCGCGCGGGCCGCCGAGGTAGCGGTAGAGCGGGAGCTTCTCCGCCGCCGCCTGCGCCTTGGCGGCGGCGAGCGAGACGCCCAGGATAGCGTTCGCGCCGAGGCGCCCTTTGTCGGGCGTGCCGTCGAGGTCGATCATCAGGCGGTCGATCTCTTTCTGTTTGCGCGCGTCCTTGCCGCGCACGCGCGGCGCGATCACGCGGTTGACGTTCGCCACCGCCTGCGCGACGCCCTTGCCGAGAAAGCGGCTGCCGCCGTCTCGGAGCTCGACGGCTTCGTGCTCGCCCGTGGATGCGCCCGAAGGCACGGTCGCGCGCCCGCGCACGCCGCCGGCGAGCGTCACGTCGACCTCGACGGTCGGCTGGCCGCGCGAATCGAATACCTCGCGCCCGAGGACCTGCTGGATTTTCATTGCTTACCTCCGCGATTGGTCGCCGCGCGCCGCGCGGGGCAAAACGCCCGTTTCGTCGAGCAAGCGCGTCGAAAATATGCTACACTGCGTTCTCTGTCGTCGCATGAGTCTATCTCGATCATCCCCGCGTTGGATCGTCTATCTTTTTTCCAGTCTGCTCGTCGCGCTCGCGCTCTTTACGGCTCTCGGCGAGCGCGGGGTCTTCCACCTCTGGCGTTTGCTAGGCGAGAAAAAACAGCTGCAGGAGAAAAATTTTCTCCTGCAGAAGGAGAACGACGGGCTCAGAGAGCGCGTCGAGCGGATTCGCCGCGACGACGCGTATCTCGAAAAAATGGCCCGCGAGGAGCTCGGCCTCACGCGGCCCGGCGAGACGGTTTACCGCTTCGCGCCGGCCGATTCCGCGCGCGGCAAAAGCAGCGCGGCGAAAAACGCCGGCGCCGCGCCGAAAGAGCCGCCTTCGTAATCCGGCCGGCTACGAGCCGGGCTTGAACACGAAGTGATAGTATTCGTCCATGTCCATCAGCGACTGGACTTCCGACGTGTCCTTCAGCCTCACCTCGATCACCCAGCCCTCGTTGTAAGGATCTTCGTTGATGGCCGACGGGTGCGACTCGAGCTCGTGATTGACCCCAATCACCGTTCCCGAGACGGGCGCGATCAGCTCGGCGACGGTCGTGTTCGATTCGACTTCGGCGAACGGCTCGCCTTTCTCGACCTTGTCGCCGAGATCCGGCAAATCGACGGAGATGATTTTGCCGAGCTCGCTTTGACCGTAGTTCGTCACGCCGAAAAAAACGTGTTGATCTTCGACGCCGACCCAAACGTGCTCTTCGCTGACTTTTAGCGTGCGCTCTTCCATGAGACAATTTGTCACTATAGAGATTGCCCTTCTTCTGTCAAGATCAAAACGAGCGCCGGCAAAAACGGCCGGCCGCTTGAATAATCGCCGGTCATTTAGTATTGCGGGACTCTAGCCCATGAACGCGAAAAGTGCCGCGGGAAATCTCGTCGATAGTCTCAAAAAAGCCGGCGTCGACTTCGTCGCGACGCTGCCCGACCTCAAAGTCGTCGAGCTGATCCGCGCGATCGACAAGGACCCGGCGCTGAAGCACGTGCCGCTCTGCCGCGAGGAAGAGGGCGTCGGCATCTGCGCCGGCGCGTATCTCACCGGAAAAAAACCGGCGATGGTGATGCAGAACGCGGGGCTGCTCAACAGCTGCAACGCGCTCACGACGACGTGCCTGCAGTTTCAGATTCCCGTGCTGCTGCTGATTTACTACGCCGGCGATTTCGGCGACCGCGGCTTCGCGACGGTCGGCTCGGTCACCGAGCCGGTGCTCGACGCTCTGGGCCTCCGCACCTACATCCTGCGCCAACCCGACGAGGTGGAGCAGACGATCCGCGGCGCGCAGATCCTCGCCGAGGACTCGCGCCGCCCGGTGGCGGTTCTTCTTACCCGCAACGTGCTGGAAACCGACTGATGCAGCGCTACCATTATTTGAAGGCGATCGCCGGCGATGTGGGGGACGCGCTTGTCGTCGCGGCCGGATGGGCGTCGCGCGAATGGCAGGCGCTCAGGCCCGGCGACGGCAATTTCCGCCCGCGGACTCTCGGGCTCGCCTCGTCGATCTCGCTCGGCATCGCGCTCGGCCTGCCGCATCGGAAGGTGATCGCAATCGACGGCGACGGCGCCTTCCTGATGAACCTCTGCGGTCTGCCGACGATCGCGTGGCAGAATCCGCCGAATTTGATCCATCTGCTCTTCGACAATCAGGTCTACGAGGCGTCCGGCGCGACGGAGACGGCGACCGTCTCCGGCACCGACGCGGTCGCGCTCGCCAAGGGCGCAGGCTACAAGCACGCCTGCTGGGCGGCGAGCCCCGAAGAATTCCGCCGCGAGTTTCAGGCCGCGATGAAGCGCGGCGCGCTTAGCTTCATCGCCGCAAAAGTCGATCAGGGGCAGCCCAAGCTGCCGCCGATCGGCGCCGACGAGCTCGAGAATAAGTACCGCTTCATCCGGCACATCGAAGCGACCGAGAAAAAAGCGATCCTCGGACCGTCCGACCACCGACCCAAGTAATTCTTAAAGGAGTTTTTTCATGCTGCTGCTTAAGGACGACGACGTGCAGAAGGTTCTCACTATGCCGATGACGCTCGAAGCGCTCGACGCGACGCAGCAAGAGATCATCAAGGGCGACGCGGCGACGATGGGGCGCGTCGACGTCTACATGCCGTGCGAGCGCCCGGAAAGCTACTACCGCTGGGCGCTCATGACCGGCGGCACGCGCCGCGACGGCTATGTCGTCGCGCGCATGCTCTCGGACATCGTCAGCTGGCCGGGAGAAAAGGGCAACCAGCGCGAGAACAAGCACTGCATCCAGCCGGGAACATACTGCGGGCTGCTGTTCATGTTCAGCGTGCGCGACGGCATGCCGGTCGCGCTCATCAACGACGGGTTCCTGCAGCACATGCGCGTCGCGGCCGGCGCGGGACTCGGCGTGAAATACCTTGCGAAGAAGGACAGCCACTCGGTCGGCATGATCGGCTCGGGCGGCATGGCGCGTGACTACCTCGAGACCTTCGCCTGCGTGCGCGACATCAGGAAAGCCAAAGTCTATAGTCCCAGCCAGGAGAACGCGCGGCTCTATGCCAAAGACATGAGCGAGAAGTTCAAGATCCAGGTCGAGCCCGTGGCCTCGGCGCGCGACGCGGTCAAGGACGTCGATATCGTCGGTCTCACCACCTCATCGATCGATCCCGTTTTCAAGACCGAGTGGCTCGAGCCCGGCATGCACGTGACCGACGTGACGTGGGACGAGACCGAGCCGGGCTTCGCCGATAAAGTCGACGTGGCGGTCTCGATGGGGGAAAGCACTCCGTATCTGGAAAATCCGCCCCCGGGCGCCTTCTATGCGGCGCACGGCTTTCTGGGCTACGTCGCCGGACAACCGGAGGAGAAAGCGCGCATACCGCACCGTCCGCCGCGCCCGGAGATCCTCAAGATGCCGACGCTCGCCGACGTGCTCTCCGGTAACGCCAAAGGACGCACGAGCGACAAGCAGACGAGCTGGTTTTTGAATCTCGGCGTCATGGGCGTTCAGTTCGCCGCCGTCTGCACGGCGGTGCTTCACGCGGCGAAGAAGAAAAATATCGGCCGCGAGATACCAACCGAATGGTTCACGCAGAATATCAGGGATTAACCGAAATCAGGGCTCCCTCTTTGTCAAGTTTTCGGAGTTGAGTTTTCGTAGTTGAGCGGATAAGCATCGTACGAGGGGGGTCGTCTATGGCCACGCAGGTTGTCGATACCGACGGACATATTTTCGAGCGCGATCAGGATATTGCCGAATACATGGAGGCGCCGTATCG
>DATFWH010000022.1:0-2688 GCA_035259465.1 Binatia bacterium | reverse complement strand
GGCGCTCCCATTGGCGTGACGTCGCCGAGGCCGAGGGTGAAGAACGTGGTGCCGCTCATGTAAACGTAGGTGCTGAAGGGCGCGGTACCCGGCGCGACGTTGAGCGGCGTCGCGACACCCCAATGCATCAGCGCGAAACCGGCGACGATCGCCGCCGCCCACACGGCGAACAGCAGGACGGCGGAGAGCGGCCCGAAGACGCCGAGAAAGGTCTCGCGCCGGTCCGCATCGCCGATCAACCGCGCGGTCGCCGACCACAGCGACCAGCTCGATCGATAGAACACCTTCGCCAAGCGAAAGCGCCGCGTCACGCGCTGAGGCGAGATGATCACCTCGAACGCGTCCCACAGCGCTATCGACAACAGCGCGAAACCGAGAATGAAAGCGATGTATCGCATAAAGTCGTCCGACATGCCTGATTAGCGCAGCGGCGGGAAAATGTCCACGCACCCCTAAATTCACCGCTCGCCCCTTGTTTTCTTAACAGGGTTTTATATATAACGGCGATTATTTTGCGCTGGGGGACGTTATGTATTACTCCAGGCCTTCGTTTTGCTCAGACGACGCTTTCGCCGCTTGGGACTCACAACTTGTGCAGGCCGCGGAAGAGCCCTGGTTTAAACAATTAGCGCAGCGCGACCTCCGGCCGATTTTCGTTAAATATTATTCCGAGCTCAGCGCGCTGCCGCGCGGCGCGCGCCGCTCGCTCCAGCGCAAACTAACCGCTTCGCGCGAGCTTGCAGTTCCAGCCGCGTGGCGGCTGAAGCTCGCCGGTTCCCTCGCGGGGACCGCGCTGCTGCTGGCGCTGGCGCAGGCAGGCCAGGCGGCCACGATCACCGTCAACACGACCGTCGCCAAGATCGCCGACGACGGGAAGTGCTCGCTCGTCGAGGCGATCATCAACGCGAATAACGACGCGAAGACGCACGCGGACTGCGACGCCGGCAGCGGTCCCGATACGATCATGCTGCCCGCCGCCGGCGCTCATACCATACCTGGAATTTACGACACCGTGTACGGTTCGCGGCTGCCTTTGATCACCAGCGCGATTACGATCGACGGAAACGGCGGGAGGATTCAGGGATCGAAAAAAGGCGGCTTTGCGCGTCTCCTGACGGTCAAGAGCTCGGGAAACCTGACCTTACAGGATATCACCCTCACCGGAAGCGCCGCCTACGACGGCGGCGCGATTCTCAACTATGGATCGTTAACGATCGAGAATAGCACCATATCGCGCAATAAGGCTGGTTTTCGAGGCGGCGGCATCCTCTCTTGGACGGACTCGACTCTCAACATCGTCGACAGTGTGATTACCGGAAACACCGCGCGGGAAGGAGGGGGGATTCTCAACTACGGCGGAACCTTCACGATCACCAACAGCGTCGTCACCGGCAACAAGGCTCACGTGGGCGGCGGCCTGACGCGATGGAATGGCAACATGATCGTCGACAACTGCCTCATAGCCAATAACACGGCCGACGGCGCTGGAGGAATAATAGCGGCAGGTTTCGGCACGACGACCGTCACGAACAGCACGATTTCGGGCAATCGTACGCGTGAGGAGGGCGCCGGAATCATTAATGGATTGGGGAGCTTTGTGCTTTCGAATAGCACGGTGGCCGGGAACAGGGCGGGCGCCTTTGGCGGCGGCATCCTTAACGATAGCGGCACATATTTCGTAGCGCGGAATAGTACTATCTCGGGCAACGTAAGTCGCGCGCAGGCTGGCGGCATATTCAACGGTGGCGGGACGATGACGCTGAACAGCACCACGGTGACCGGCAACACGGCGAAAGTCGGCGGGGGCATATACAATTTGAGCGGTTCTTTTACGCTGAATCGCACTCTCCTCTCCGGCAACAAGGCGGCTTTTGGAGCCGAGGCGTCCACTCTTCCAAGCAATCTCGTAACGATTGTTGCCGACAACTCTAATTTAATAGGCGTAAGCGGCAACGCCGGCGTCAGCGGTTTTTCTCTCGGCGCGTCCGACATCGTCCCGGCGGGCGCCATCGCGACAATCCTCGCCCCGCTCGCCGACAACGGCGGCTCGACCTTCACGCACGCGCTCGTGCCCGGCAGCCCGGCGATCGACGCGTCGCCGCATGACGCCGACTGCCCGTCGGAAGACCAGCGCGGCGTCTCGCGCCCGCAGGGCGCGCAGTGCGACATCGGCGCGTTCGAAAAATAAATTAATTAAACCCAGCGCTGTCCTACGTTTTCGCGATCAAAAGCGAATCGGGGTCGAAAGAAAGCGGGCTCGAGCGGAACGGCCCCCGGATGCGTGAAAAGCCGGCGCGGCGGAGCCAGTCCGCGATCTCGTCGAGCGTGTAACAGCGGCCGCGCGGAGTGTGCAGCAGCAAAGAGACGGAAAAAAGAGCCGCCCACTCGGGAGCGGTCCGGTCCCGGCGCATGAACACGTCGCGCAGAATCAATTGGCCTTCGGGCTCGAGGCAATCGCGGACTTTCCCGAGCAGCTTGCGGTTTTCATCGGCGTCGTGCGAGTGAAGCACATTGGAGAGGAAAACGGTATCGAATCCCCGCGGCAGCGCCCCGCGCCGGAAATCCACGCCGATGACCCGCACCCTTTTTCCCAGGCCGGCGGCGCCCACGGCGCGGCGCGCGAGCGGCGCGATCCGGGGATGCTCGACCACGGTCGCCCGCAGCCGCGGATAGCGGCGGCAGAAGGCG